>PMYY01000058.1 GCA_003170655.1 Nitrospiraceae bacterium | reverse complement strand
AGACTCTACGCTCACCCTTATCACCTAATATTGTTCTGCTTTTGGGCTATCGCTTGAAGTGTCCATATCAGGCCTGAATAGAAGGTCTTTGCACCCACAAACAAGACGATCAGACATAATAAGTTAAATGCACTAATTACTGATTCTTGATTGTTCGAATTCCGTCCATACAGAAACAACATAGATATTGTGACCAGAAGAAGCCCAATTATCGTATTTGGCAGCGGATTGCCTCGAACGAATCGGCCGCAGTGGTCGCAAAAGAATTCAATCCTGTTTCCTCCTGACGTCTCCCTTTCCCTTGCAATAATGGTGACCCCTCCACATTTAGTGCATATCCCCTCGCTGTATTTTTTATTCGATATTTTGTTGGTTTTCTCCACAATATCTTTTATTTCTGCAAAATCCAATCTCGCCTCTGAATATCTGAAGGAACTAACACAAAGTGACATCGACAGATAGACCCAAAATATCTCAGAGAAAATCTTCTCGACAACTTCTTCAGGAACACCCCGATTCAATGAAAATTCGATTAAAACCTGAAACAAAAATAATACGACAAATGAGCAAAGTATTATCAGATAACTCTTTATGAGTCTATAGATATAAGGTGCTATGCCGCAGCCGAGACAGAGATAGAAGGCTCCGAGAAGAATTTTAAAGGTGCTTTCTGAATTGCTTTGCAGAAGCCCACGAAACATAATTCCGATAATGAGATTCAATACTATGATAGAAATGGGGATGAGCAGAACAATCCCTATAAATTCAAGCATGCCAACATCTTTCCATTGGGTTGATAAACTATTGGTTCTCACCGAGAGGCACCTCCAGAATAAGAAAGAAGATTATATTGGTGAAGACATACGACCGCAAGCATCAAGCTAAAAAAATACTCTAACATTCTTTTAAAATCCGAATGAGTGCAATTCTAATTCAAACTTAAACATGCGGTTCGCGTCAACTTTCGCACATAGGACAAGCCGGATTTCTTTCTCTGAATGCCAACCACATGCTATACTTTTTGAAATTTCTAGAAATAATGCACTGAACTCAAATATCAAAATATACAGCATCTATAACTCTCAGTGCATCTGGAGGATTGGATGATATTCACTGAACTTTTCAAGACCGGTAAGCCTTTAATAGCATGCGTCCACCTTATGCCATTGCCGGGCTCTCCGCACTATTCAGGGAGCATGCGGAAGGTCTATGACACCGCCCTGTCGGAAATTGAAATTTTCAAGCGTTATCAGATAGACGGCCTCATCATTGAGAATTTCCAGGATAAACCGTTTTACCCAAATAGAATTCCAGCAGAGACGATCTCTGCACTCGCCGCACTAACGCGCGAAGCAGTTAAAGCCTTCAATGGTCCGGTGGGAGTCAATGCACTTCGAAATGACGCCCAGGCCGCCGTTGCCATTGCCACCGCAACGGAGGCCCACTTTATAAGAGTCAACATTCATATGAATGCAGTCGTGTCAGAGCAGGGCATCATAGAAGGTACAAGCCATGAGACCCTGAGACTTCGGGCTGCTCTGCGATCAAATGTTCTGATATTTGCTGATGTCGGCGTAAAGCATGCTGCACCGCTCGGGGACAGGGGGCTCGCAGTCGAGACCAAAGACCTGGCCGAGCGCGGGCTGGTGGATGCCATAATAGTTTCCGGCGAGCTGACCGGTTCTGAAACAAATCCGGATGACGTCGATATTGTTCGCCAGAACACTGACCTGCCGATAATCATCGGAAGTGGCGCGACCCCAGAAAACCTTAGCAAGGTGTTTTCGAAGGTCGATGGTCTCATCGTAGGCAGTTATTTCAAGAAGGCCGGAAAAGGCGGCAACCTCGTTGAAGAGGCGCGCGTAAGGGCTTTCACAGACACCATGGCATCTTTAAAAAGGGGAGGCTAATCGCTTCTTTTCGACGATCACAGTCGCAAGAGCATAACTCCGCTCATGAGAGAGCGAGATATGAAGGATGATTGTGTCGTCGATGAGACTTTCGATGTCTTCAGCAAGAACGATGTAGGGCTTGCCGGAGGGCCCATTCATCACCTCGATATCACGGACATAGATATTCCGGCCGTTGATGACGCCCGACAATGCCTTTACTGCTGCCTCTTTGACCGCAAAGCGCCCTGAGAGATTCGGGCAGGGATCGCGTTTGGAAAAACAATAGGATATCTCAGATTCACTGAAGATTCGTTTAAGGNNTGCCCGAATTCTTTCGATCTCGACGATATCGGTTCCTATCCCTGCTATCATCAGAAACGTCCTATCGTTTCCTTCATCTCTTTTACCGCCCTCTCCATACCGACCAGTACTGCACGGGATATGATGCTATGGCCGATATACAATCCGCGGATGCCTGCTATAGACGTGATACCTCTGACATTTAAATAGTTGAGGCCGTGTCCCGCATTGATGCTAAGGCCCAGATTACCGGCCATCTTAGCCACCTCTGTTACCCTTTGGAGTTCGTCTTTCACACCACCACCGGAGGCATTGGCATAAAGTCCGGTATGGATTTCCACCATATCGGCACCGATTTCCTTCGATATGTCGATGTCGGCAATGCTGGGATTGATGAAAAGGCTTACCGGAATCCCGGCACCGCTGATTTTCTTCACCGTCTCCTTAAGATGTTCTTTTTGCCCCATGACGTCAAGCCCACCCTCTGTAGTCAATTCGATCCTTTTTTCAGGAACCAGCGTTACTAGATCGGGACGGATTTCGAGGGCAATGCGCACCATTTCCTCAGTAGCGGCCATTTCCAGATTCAGTTCGCATGGAACGACCTCTCTCAAGATTCGAACATCCCTGTCCTGTATGTGACGCCTGTCTTCTCTAAGATGCACAGTTATGCCGTCAGCGCCGCCAAGAAGCGCAAGGGTTGCAGCCATAACCGGATCGGGTTCAACGCCAAGGCGTGCCTGGCGGACGGTTGCTATGTGATCAACATTAACGCCGAGTATCATTTTGGACCTCCTCAGACGACCTGATGCAGTGAAATCCGATCAAACCGTATTTCCAACTAGTAACTTTTAAGAGATATATAATAACATGCTTTTACTGCGTGGTCAGGAATTAAGCGAACAAAGTTTCGAAGATAGTCAGTCGACATCGTTGAATTTGACCATGGTACCCATTTTCGATCCGTAGCGGAAAATTGTAATACCCTTCAGCCCTTTTTCATATGCGCGAATGTAAATATGTGCAACATCTTCCCGCTTTGAATTCCCCTGCAGGTTTATAGTCTTGGAGACAGCATTGTCCGTATATTCCTGATAGGCCGCCTGCATCTCGAGATGGTCCTCCGGAGATATCTCGGCGGCTGTCCTAAACAGTCTTCGTATCTTTACAGGTATCTCTTTCAGTCCTTTGAGATTTCCCTTCTTATAGACTTTGGCCATGAGCTCTTCCGAATGGAAGCCTTCTTTAACTGCGGTGTCGACAAATATCTTATGCACTTCGCACAGAGTAGTATCGAGGATTATCCTCTTGTAAGCGATCGCAAAAAGCGGCTCTATTCCGCTGGAACATCCTGCTATTATNNGGGCGCATCATAAATAGACCCGATAAAATTCGGAAAGGTCCCACGCTCACCAGCCAGAGTTATCGATGCCTCCCTAGCCTTTTGGCTGATAAATTTCATTACCTTTCGCGCAAGCTCATAAGACTTCTTGTGGTCGTACGGCAGTCCGAGCAAAATGAGCATATCAGCCCAACCCATCACCCCCAGTCCTATCTTCCTGTTTCCTTTATGCATATGCTCTATTTCAGGCAAGGGGTAGATATTTACATCAATGGCATTATCCAGAAAACGCACTGCAGTAGCTACATCAGAGCCCAGAGTTGTGTAATCGACGGTGTTTCCTGCAACGTACTTCGCCATGTTCAAAGAGCCGAGGACACACGCTTCAAAGGGAAGAAGTGGCTGCTCGCCGCAAGGGTTAGTGCTTTCAAACCGGCCGATGTGCGGCGTAGGATTATTTCTGTTGATCCTGTCGATGAATATAAGGCCGGGATCTCCCGTAAGCCATGCGGACTCAACAATCTCATTGAAAACATCTCTCGCCTTAATGCGTGCCGTCACCGCGCCGGATCTGGGATTTACAAGATCATACGCGACATCGCTCTTAACCGCTTCCATAAAAGCATCGCTAACAGCGACCGAGATATTGAAATTAGTCAATTCTCCGTTCTTTCTCTTGAGCCTGATAAACTCCAAGATATCGGGGTGGTCCACATGCAAGATGCCCATGTTTGCGCCCCTTCGAGCGCCTCCCTGCTTTATGACATCCGTCGCAGCGTTGTAAATCTTCATGAATGAAACCGGTCCGCTGGCAACCCCGCCCGTCGATTTGACGATGTCCGCTTTTGGTCTCAATTTAGAAAAAGAAAAACCGGTGCCACCCCCGCTTTGCAGTATTAGAGCGGCATTCTTGAGAGTATCGAATATGCTTCTCATTGAATCCTCAACCGGAAGAACAAAGCAGGCAGCGAGCTGGCCCGCCTCCTTTCCAGCATTCATGATAGCAGGAGAATTAGGAAGGAATTTAAGCGAAGAAAGAAGCCGATAAAATTCCTCCTCGATCAGAGAAACATCTTCACCGTAAATTTTTTCAGCCGAAGCGATTTTCCCCGCTATACGCCTGAACATCTCTTCGG
>PMYY01000132.1 GCA_003170655.1 Nitrospiraceae bacterium | reverse complement strand
ACATTTACCCCTATCGAAAGGTGTGCGCGCTCATTTCCCAAATCTAAAGTCTTCTCCTCCAGGACAAAAACTTAAACACCTGCCAACGGTAATTAAGAAGCTGCCCAAGCTTGGTAGAGAAGCTGAAAAGTTTAAAAAGGATATTAGTGATGTAAAGAAGCTAGCCGGTAGATATAAAGGCCCGAAAGACCTCTCGGGCAAGCATGACGAATATTTAACTGAGGACCCTATCCCTGGCGAAATTCTACTCGAAGAATTTCTGAAGCCTATGACGATTAGCCGCGCCCGGCTGGCAAGAGAAACGGGCATACCCCGCAAGGAGATCGCCGAAATCATATCTGGCAAGCGCGGGATTAACGTGCAAGAGGCCGAAGCGTTGGGTCAATTCTTTAAGACTGGACCGGAGTTCTGGATAAACCTGTGGGAGGTAAAACTCAAGACAGTACAGAAGAAGCTAGGGCCAAAAGCTAAAAAGCTTGGCTTCGCCAGCGAAGACGATGTGCTTAAATCTCTCGCTAAGATTAACAAAAAACACGGGAAAACGCTTAGAAAACTGGCTGGGCTCGATGCTGATGACTATAAAATAGCAGCCGAGACGTTAGAGTTTATCCGGCAACGCAAAAAGAAGGTATCCCCGCTTGAACAGACGTCGTCAGATGTGTACGATGCGGTACACACAGCCGGCGGCAGCGGGCACGGAAAGCGGGTTGAGACTGGTAATATAGAGCTCAAGAAACAGCTTGAGGCGAAACGCAAAAAATGGTCATGAGGCGAAATGGCAGACACCGTCTGCCAAAAATGTGCGGTCACCGTCCGCACAATGGTCAGTCAAATTGTGCACATAAATATCCTACCACCGCCAATTAGAATACAATGGCCGAATTCGGATATAAGGGCTCAACGATTTTTCAGCGACGAACTCTGGTCTCGACTTCCGGAAGAAACCTAGTATAATGAGCCGTTTCCTTGTGGTCTTGATAATAAGTAGAAATAAATTTGTGCTCTGCTGGCAGACAGAGACGACAAGGAAGTTCGCTAGCCGGTAGAGAGTCTGTCTACGCTTCGAAGTCGATATCCTCAGTATACGACTTTATTCTCTTAGTCTACATCATTATTCTTTAGTCTACGACTTTGTTTTTTTTTGACAATCATTGATTCGAGCTGTTTAGCTTCCTGGTTATTTGTGCGATAATGCCGTGGAACATACCGAGTTCCCATTCTGTCAGTCCTGCCCTGCCGATGAAGTGCTTCAGGTTCAGCATAATTTTTTTTTCAAGATCACGGTCGCCTCTGGGGATATATTCAAGCATACGCAGGGTTTCAGAGATCTTCGCGGTCAGCGCTGTTAGTTCTTCGTGAGGAACAAGCCGAATAGGTTTTATGTCGGGCTGTGACTTGGATTCGGAGTCGCGATATTCGGCGCGGGAGAGTTCATAGGCCACAAGAAGGACTGCCTGAGCGAGGTTAAGAGATGGATGGTCGCTGCTAACGGGTACGGACATGAGAAATCCACACTCTTCCACTTCTTTGTTGAAAAGCCCCCTGTCTTCCCGCCCAAATAAAATTGCCACTTTATTGTCTGACGCCAGCGCCAGAAGTTTTCGAGCGCCCTGATCTAACGGATAAATGACGCCCCTTCTCTTTCCTTTCCTCCTGGTTGTACCAGCGACAATTGTTTTATCATGCAAGACATCTTCTAAACGATGATGCATCGGTGCTGATTCCAGCACATCAAGGGAGTTGTGAGCAAACCATTTTGTTTCATCAGTCAGCGCCGGAGCGCCAACAAGTGCGAGATGCTTGAATCCCATGTTCTTGAGCGCCCGTGCCGAAGCGCCGATGTTGCCGGGCTCACGCGGTCCGACAAGTACGAACGTCACATTATCCTTCCAGCTTTCCATCAGAGAAGTATAGCACCGGCGGCCCCGTTATCTCAAAAGACAATACTCGTTTTCAAGCCGTGCACTTCCGCTACATTATTTATAAATTTCGAGACAAAAAAAAGGCGGGACCGAGATCCCGCCCTTATCAGTTGGACTGATTAGCAGCCTTCAATAGCCTTTTTCTTCATGACCTTACCGTCCTTCACGGTGACCTTGTCGCCAACTTTCATTCCCTTGGCGTCACCCTCAACGGTACTTTCCTTGCCGTCAGCACCCTTTACGGTGATCTTGCTTCCGTCGATCTTTGTGATCGAACCCTTCATGTCAGCGGCGAAGCCGAGGCCTGCAATCGTGAGCGTAAAGATGATGACCACGATCATTACGAGATATTTCTTCATTAACTGCACCTCCTTTTGATTGAAGATTGAACCCTTACCGGGCCATTTTCTCCTAGCTATATTTTACTATAAACACCGATATTTCATCCAGTCCGGAACAACGGGGCTAATCCTGCATGGGCTTTATAAACATAAAGTAAACCATCGTCCAGTTACCCAGAATAATGAAGACTGTGGCGACGATGCTTTGCAAGGCCAGTCCTGACACACCTGTCAGGGCATGTCCCACCGTTCAACCACCGGCAAGCGCTCCGCCTATGCCCATAACCACTCCGCCGAAAAAGACCCTCAGGAGTTCTGCAGCCTCTCTGGGTGTTGTCAGTTTGAATTCGCCGAGACCCTTGGCGCTGATGTACGCGCCCAATGGCACTCCAAGAATATAAAGTGAGCTCCAGGATATGGAGCCGTAACCTAAGATGCTAAAGAGTTGGTCGTTCCTTGCGCCGCTGTCTCCAGTAAGGAAGAAGAACATCGACTCAGCAAGAGGTCCGGAGAACGAGAGTCCTCTTGCTCGGCCGCCCCACTGATAAGATGTCCACCATGCGCCGATGATGACGAGGCCTACAAGAAGTCCACCCAGAGACCACGACCAACCTTTTTTGGGCTGTTTACCGAAAGGCCGCCCCTTGATAATAACCGGAAGCATTATGCCCACGACAACGGCAATGATGATCCATTTATAGTCGGGACCGCCTAGAATATCCCACAGGGCGGGGTTGGCAATAGCGTCATCGCCCGTTCCTATAGAGACTTTGTAACTTTTCAGGAACTGCATGAGGGGCTGGAGAGGTCCGTGATAGCTGGCGATAAGAGACAGCCCGAAACCCAGCATCGCTACAAAGGCTGCGAACGTTCCTTCTCCCTGCTTGTAAAGAACACCGCTTCCGCACCCCCCGGCCATGACTATGCCGAGACCGAATATATAGCCTCCGACAATGGCTGCAATGGGGGCAAAAGTTTGACGGGTCAAACCGTCGTCTCCGAGAAATCCAAGTGCTTCAAGCCCGTTTGAACCAACAATGGCTACTGCAAGGGCCAATAACCATGCGCGTAATAAAGTAATGTCGTTTACAAAGATCACGTCTCTGAACGCTGAGTTCATTCAATATCTGCCGCGTTGCAGGACGAAACCGAAGACGAGACCGGTGAGTATTCCGCTTAAAATAACCATTATGGTAGCCGGTTGTACTTCCATAAACCCTCCTTTGATTAATTAGTTACCTTTAATGGCCAAAGGCCCTATGTAATGGAATTGTGATCTTGAGGATGCAGGTTATTATTTTGCATGTCCGTCGCATAAAAGTCTTATCTGAAATTTTTATAAACTTATTAGCATTTATTTGTTTTATCGATAACAAACAGGGAATAGTTTTGCATGATCTATTATGAACAGTAGCGGATCAAGATTTGAGATTACATATTATGATACAGGTAAACCACGAGGAATAAGCCTATTGCCAGGATCGAAAGTGTCAACAGGGCATCGAGTATCCTAGAAGGATAATACGCATCCTCCTCGATCTGACGTTCTACCTTCTTGAAGCGAACAAAGGCGAGAAAGCCCATCAATGCTCCGAGGCCTACCAAAGCTACACCCAGGAAGGATGAAATGCCCTGCGGCGGCGCTGGAACCTGGTCAGGCAGCATAATGCTATGCCCGCCGCTAATCTCTGCCGCCCTTATGAAATGTGTGAGTTGTCTGACAAATAGTGCAAATTTTTCTACAACAAACCCGAAGGCCATAATGCCGATACTTGTTCTGATCCATGCAAGAAAGGTCCTTTCGTTCGCCATATGAACACGACGATTACGAAGCCCGGAACGATTTCTCTTATCTGTTGTTTTTTCGTCCATAAATCGGAATATCTTCTCTTGCCTAGATTATAAGATATTTCGATGGCAGGACAAAACAGGCAGTGCCTTTGCACCGGGTGTGCCTGCCGGTATAAAGGGGAATTTGGGTTCAGAACGGATTCAGGATTTAACGATAAGAACGGGGCATGGGGAGAGACCGATTACTTTTGCAGTTACACTCCCCATCAGGAGTCTGCGGAGTCCCGTCCTGCCGTGGGACCCCATGCATATGACATCAGCCTCCTGACTGGCGGCAAGCTTCGTAATTGAAAGGGCTGAATCACCCTCCATAACGGATACATCAGCTTTAACATCTTTAGCAAAGGCCCGCGCCTTTATGTCTTCGGCATATGTCCTAGCCTTCTCTATCATTTTATCTACCGTCTCCGGAGATTCCCCGTAAAATTCGGGCGGCACATCCACAACCGAGACGACCTTGAGCGCCCCGTTATATGATGCTGCAAAATCTATGGCCCGCGCGCTGGCAGCAGCGCTGTTTTTGGACCCGTCGGTAGCGACTACTATGGTCTTCCAGCTGGCTGAGGTGCCTTTGGGCACAACTAGCACGTCTTTGTATGTATAGCCTATCACCCTCGCAGTAACGCTTCCTACGAGGGCCCGCTCAAGGTTGTTTCTTCCTGTCCTGCCCATGATGATGACGTCGCAGTTTTCAGCGTCGGCAAGATCGATGATCCTCTCGAACGGCTCGCCTTCCTCGCAAACCGTCTTTATCAGCATACGGGCTGATTTCGCCATTTGATCGGCAACTGAAAGAGCCCTTTCAGCGGGCTCTTTCAGTGCCTTTTGTATATTACCTACAGCTGTAGTGGAGAGATCTCCCTGGTAAGGCGGCGCCACCGCCACGACCGTTATCCAGCACTTCTCATCGACTGCCAGCTTAAAGGATTCCTCCAGAGCGTGAAAACCGGCTTCCGATCCGTCGATGGCGACGAGTATCTTTCGGTATCTTGCCACGTTACGCCATTATCTTGACTGGTTCAGCTGCGAGCTGGCGCTCTTCCCTGCGGCCTA
>PMYY01000176.1 GCA_003170655.1 Nitrospiraceae bacterium | reverse complement strand
CGGCTTTGAAAAACCGAGTATCCTCGCCCAGGAGGTTTCATGAATATTCTTCTTACTGGAGCAACGGGGTACATTGGAAGGCGACTCCTTCTCAGGCTGCGACAAGAGCCTGATGTATCGCTTCGCGTACTCGTAAGAAACGCAAGGAAACTGAACCCGGCAGATACCGGAGAGGTCCGGGTCATCGAGGGCGATACATTCAAGTGCGCTTCGCTTGTGCGGGCGCTTAAGGGAATCGACGTCGCCTATTATCTTATCAACCTTACCGGAGCAGGCAGGAATTTCAGCCGTCTGGAATGCCAGAGCGCTGAGATATTCCGGGAAACCTGCATCGAGTTCGGGGTTAAGCGGATAATCTATCTGTCCGGCACAGGCGATCTTGAGAAGGCATCTCCCCAGCTCCGGACCAAGCTTGAAGCTGGAATGATTCTGAGCAAAAAACCCGATCAGATACAAACGATCTGGCTCAAGTCGGGCCTCACAATCGGCTCCGGCAGCATCACCTTTGAGATGATCGAGGGCATGCTCAGGCGTATGCCTTTTTTGGTTCTGCCGGCATGGACACGGATNNCTGACATTCGACTGCAGCTCGGTCATCGACATCGGGTCCCCTCCTCTCACCTTTCGTGAGATGATAGAGATCATGGGACATAGAATGGGCGTGCAAAAGCCCATGGTCTCCATCCCTTTTGATTTTCCGCGACTGTCTGCATATTGGCTCAGTCTCTTCACTTCAATTCCATACCGTATTGCGTCGGTCATGGTTGCGGGCATCCGCTCCGGACATGTAATAGACTCTGAAGCACCTCAGACCTGCTTTCCGTCTATAACTCCCGAACCCTTTGACGAGGCTGTGCGCAGAGCCTTCATTAAGGTCGAGACCGACCAGGTGGTCAGCCGCTGGTGCGACAGCAGTGCCGGAGAGATCTGTGATGTTACGGAAGTGGATGAAAGCGCAACCGCCAGATACAGGGACGAAACTCGTGGTTCTTTTGGCGCGCTCGATCCTTCGGTCGTCTTTAAGGCTGTAAAGTCGATCGGGGGCAAGACAGGCTGGTTCACCTTCGGTTTTCTCTGGAAGGTCCGGGGGCTGGTCGACAAACTCGTAGGCGGTTACGGCATGACGAGGGGCCGCCGGGCCGAGAGCGACCTTCGGATCGGCGACAAGCTCGATTTCTGGGAGGTGGCGGACCTGCAGGAAAACCACAGACTCTTGCTTGAGGCCCAGATGAAGCTACCGGGCCGCGCCTGGCTTGAATTCACTATTCAAGGGACAGAACTGGTAGTAACCGCCTATTTCACGCCCAAAGGTTTATGGGGAATCATCTACTGGTACAGCCTTATCCCGTCACATTATTTCGTATTCAAGGACCTGATCAAGAGCATAATCAAAAAGGCCGCAGGATATAAAGCATAGAAAAAGAGGACCGAGAATACCTGTTTGAAGCTTCACAATCGACTGTTAATATTTTAAATCCGCGAACTCCACCCAGCCCCCTGCCTTGACCAACGCCTTGTCGAATTCCGCGATCTGATAATCGAAAGTCTTCGAACTCCTGGATGAAGTCATCGTCAATTTATCGTTATCAAAATCTATCGAGATCAATGCATCCGCACCCCGATGAGCAAAAAGTTCATCGATCGCTTTCTCAGAGAGTTCAATAGCCAGCATGCCGCAGTTAAACATGTTCTGCCTGAATATGCGGGCAAAGCTGGAGGCGATGACAACGTTGATGTCATTCACTTCGAATACCCACGGAGCGTGTTCGCGCGAAGAACCGCATCCGAAATTGGACCGCGTAACGATCACCTTCGCTTCAGATAAAGACTGGTCTTGCGGGTTGAAACCTTCAAACTTAAAGTCTTCGAGCATATGCGGTTTCAAGGCTTCCTTTGAAATCTCCGTAAGATATTTTGCAGGTATTATCTCGTCGGTATTGATATCGGATCTGTCAAGGAAAAGGACTTTCCCTCCGTAAGTTTTCATTAGATTGTCTCCTTTTTGAATTTTCTCGGGTCGGCTATTTTTCCTACGATCGCTGTAACCGCCGCAACAGCAGGACTCAGCAGATGGACCATTCCGCCCTTCCCCATCCTGCCCGTAAAATTACGATTCGTGGTGGATGCGCAGACCTCACCCGGTGCAAGAACACCGTTGGACATTCCCAGACAAGCGCCGCAGGTCGGGTTTGTGACACAGAAACCTGAATCCATAAATATCTTTATGAGGCCTTCTTCGTCGGCCTGTCTGAATATCCGCGGAGTAGCTGGGGATACGACTCCTCTAACAAGTGGCGATATCCGCCTGCCTTTCAAGTATGCAGCGGCAACGCGAAGGTCCTCTATCCTGCCGTTGGTGCATGACCCGATATAGATCTGGTCTACGGGTGTACCTTCCATTTCAGAGATATCCTTCACTTCATCAGGCTTGTATCCGTAAGTCACCTGAGGTTGCATAGTAGAAACATCGATGTCCAGCACTTTTACATACTTGCACCCTTCATCGGACCACCATTTTTTGAAGTCCGCGAGTGCTGCACTCTTGTCTTTATAATCCGAAGAAATAAAGGGCCACAGATAACCTACCGTGGTCTCATCCGGCATACATATCCCGGATGTGCCTCCTGCTTCTATCGCCATGTTGCAGAGCGTCATCCTGCTTTCCATCGACATCCCCTTGACGACATCACCCCGGAATTCAATCACGCAGTCTGTCGCCCCTTTAACCGTGAGTGTCTTGATGACCTTCAGGATGATATCCTTGGCGTAGACGCCGTCCGGCAGCTTGCCGTTGATGTTTACCCTGATCGTTTCTGGTGCCCTGAAGCTGCATACTCCCTTCAATATGCCGACCTCAAGATCAGTGGTGCCGACCCCGGCTGCAAAAGCACCGAAAGCGCCGTGTGTACAGGTATGAGAGTCGCCCATGATCACGGTATAGCCCGGACGTATGTATCCTTTTTCAGGAAAGATAGCATGACAGACGCCATTTCTGCCGATATCGAAAAAATCACGGATATTGTGCCTGCGTGCCCAATCCCTCATGATCTTGCCCTGTATAGCAGTTTTGGTGTCCTTCGCAGGCGATACATGGTCGATGACGACCTTTATCTTCTCCGGATCGAAGACCCTGTCCTTTCCACGCGCGACTAGATCGTTAATTGCAACCGGGGTGGTTATCTCGTGACACAGGACCGCGTCGATATTCAGCACCTTAGTGCCGGGAAACGGTTCGTCCTTCAAATGCGACATGAAAATCTTCTCCGCCAATGTCATCGTCATCTTCTTCACCTTCCGTTCAATAAGATAATAAATCTTGCTCTTTATATTAATTTAGAATATCATAAAATTAACCATTAGTTAAATTCATTAAATTTATAATAACCATAACTTTAAGTATGAACTTCTATCAGTTATCCTACTTTAAGAAGGTATCCGAGACAGGGAGCGTTAGCCGCGCGGCTGAGGAACTCCTTCTCACCCAGCCTGCAGTCAGCAAACAAATCAGGTCGCTCGAAGACGAACTCGGCGAAAGACTCTTCGACAGGATAGGCAAGAAACTCTTCCTTACCAAGGCAGGCGCTTTGCTCTATTCACATGCGGAAAAGATTTTGCGCGGGGTGCAGGAGGCTAAGACTGCTATAAAGGGCATGTCACTGGAATGCGCCGGGGAGCTCATTATTGGCACCAGCGATCACATCAGCATTCACCGGCTTCCCACCGTACTCAAATCCTATATAACCGCTTTCCCGAAAGTGGACCTCAAACTCAGATGCCACCGTTCCGAGACTACCCTCGAAATGGTTAACAAAAACCTCATCGACCTCGGGGTAATAACGCTGCAGAAAGTGCCGCATCATATGATTTCGAACCCAATTTGGAGCGACCCGATGTCTGTTGTATTCCCGAATAAACACCCACTTGGGTTTCTGAAGGTCGTCAGGCTTAGAGATACGATACAATACGGTATGATCCTTCCAGACGCGGTAACCGAGACAAGGAAGTTAATCGATGATGCTTACCGGAGCAGGCGACTCCATGCTAACGTCACAATGGAAGTCGCCTATATCGAGACGATTAAAAGCCTTGTAAAGTCGGGGCTTGGGATTTCCATCCTGCCCGATAAAGCGGTTGAAGCCGAAGTGAAAAGCGGTGTTCTTATGAAGGCTAAGATAACCGACGCTACCCTTTCAAGAACCCTTGGGGTCGTCTACATTAAAGACAAATTCCTATCGAGGCCCGCAAAGGAGTTCCTGAAATTGTTGGGGATGTTTCATGATGCTTGAATCAAGAAGATTTGATTTCATATCGGGCCCCGTTCCGGATATAATACCACAGGGCTTTTCACCATCATCTCGGAAAGGATAATTATGCACCACAGTATTAAAGTGAAAATTTATTATGAAGATACCGATGCAGGGGGCGTCGTCTATTATGCTAACTACCTGCGCTACATGGAGCGGGCAAGAACAGAGTTCCTGGCGGAACACGGCATCAACGTTGCCGAATATCATCACCATGGTAATTTCTTCGTAGTGACACATGTGGACATCCACTATAAGCGGCCCGCCCGGCTTGGTGAGACTATTGAAGTAACCACTGAAGTACAGGAGGTCCGCAATGCGAGCATGACGATAAAGAACAGCATCCTCAGGGAGAGTTCCATTCTGGTCGAGGCGCTACTCACCTTTGCATGCATTGACGCGGATGGAAGGCCCAGGCGGCTGCCTGAAAGTTTCACATCGATACGGAGCGCTGTCAAGTAGATCTAGCTTATCTTTTTGTTGGTACATCCTGCAACATTCTTCGCAGAACACCAAAGTCTTCGAGAAAACTTCCTTTGAATTTCTGGAAACGAATTGCAGCGGCGGGATGAAAGGTGATCAGGCACTTCATGCCGTCCTTCTCAATAACTTTTCCATGTTCTCTAGTGACGGCTGTTTTGTTGCCTAGAACAGCCACGCAGGCCGTGTTACCGAGCAGCACAATTATTTTGGGGCTGATTACCTCAAGCTGTCTGAATAAATGCACCTGGCCATGAAAAATGTCTTCATCGGTCGGCGTGCCCCGGTCCGGCAGATACTTCACAGGGCTCGTGATAAATACATCTTCTTCCTTAAGGCCGATTCCGGTTATGGCAGACCTGAGCAGTTTGCCTGACCGACCGATGAAAGGCCGGCCGCACTTTGCCTCTTCCTTTCCGGGCGCCTCTCCCACAAACATGATGTCGGCATCCGGATTCCCCTCACCCGGCACGGACAAACCGCTCTTTCCAGCCTTGCACTTTCTGCACTTCCTTATTTCTTCGGCGATCTCCGCCAGTTTCGTTCTCTTGTCCATTAGTTCCTCCGTTGCAAATTAATACACTACAGCCGGACAGCGTTCTTGTCAATCTTCTTTTTTTAGAATATAATATCCCTCGTATATGACTATCAATGAAAGATTGAACGAACTAGGCATTTCGCTAGCCGAGACTCCGAAACCGTTGGGGTCGTATCTCCCATACGTCCGGTCTGGCAATCTTATTTTCATGAGCGGAGTACTTCCTCTCCGAAACGGCAAGCTGGTAAGGACCGGAAGGGTGGGAGAAGCCGTTTCACTCGACGAGGCCAGAGAAGACGCCAGGCAGGTAGTGGTCAACGCCCTTTCAGTTCTTAATGTTGCGGCAGGCGATCTTGGGAAGATCAGCAAGTGCGTCAAGCTCAATGGCTATGTCGCATCGGCGGCAGACTTCACCGACCAGCCGAAAGTCCTCAACGGCGCTTCGGACCTGCTATTCGAAATCTTCGGCGAAGCCGGACGGCATGCACGTGCGGCAGTAGGTGTTTATTCTCTTCCCCTGAACTCTCCTGTTGAGATAGACTTTATTTTCGAAATCGCACTCTAGTACGTTTCGGGATCTTCGGGGGGCAGCGCCAATTCCTCAAAGGGCATGACTCCGAGTCGGATCATGACTCCTTCCAAGCCGTCAAGCATCTCACGGTAGTTATAGTCCTGCATTTCTTCATGCAACGCCGTCTCCACGAGCCGGTCGAACGCGTCGAAATCAAAACCGCCGTCAAGAACTTGCGACTGTACCAAAACACGATAAAGGGACCGGTCATCGTTCAGATTATCCCCTGCCGTAATTAGAAGCCGCTTTATTCTTTCCGGAGAGGCGATATACCATTCCATGGCACCATTGAGTGCGTCGTAAAGAGTGACTATCCCGGCCGCGATCTTGCCTTCACTCAGTCTTCTTTTCCCGCCCCTTATATGAAGACGTGCCCTGAGCAGTGGCCCTTCTTCAGGGACGAGAGTCCTCTCGTCCATCAACCCCGCATGCGGCATGTCATCACCTCTTTCCTGAATTGTATCAACCGCTCTTCATTAGAGCAACCCCGCCGCACGACACCGGTTCCGCTGTATTACATTGGCCCTGTGCTATTCAACTCCCTGCCTTCCCCTTAACAATGAGGGGAGTCATTTCGGTCTGTTATAATTAAATTGAGGTTATGCCATGAAAAGAAAGAGCGGACCCGAAGATTTTTCCTTTCGTCCCTTCAGGAATCTAAAGAAGATAATTGATGTAGAAGCGATCAGTATTCCTGTGCCCGAAAGTGAGCGGGTTAAACCTGTCTGTCCAGACGATGAGGAGCTTTTTCTCATCGAAATGAGAGGCGTACGTGAGATAAAAGAATTCCGTCAGCTCCCTGTCCGGCGCAAGGGCGTTGTGCCAGCGCTCAAAAAAGGACTTGATTCCGAGAAAGAGGTATTGAAAACGCTGGAAGACATAGCCCGAGGCAAACAACCCATCAGGCTGGAGGATACACAGGAGTATGTCGAATGGACGAATTCATCCGATGGCTACACCGCAGTCGTTGCAAGGCCATTGCACGAAGGCCGCTTTGCCGTCCAAGACTTTCTCGATCTTCATGGATTTACCACGGACGAAGCCCAAGTCGAGGTCGGAGCATTTCTTAGGATCTCTCTGACGAAAGGTCTCAGGTGCGTTAAGATCATTCACGGCAGAGGTCTAAAATCGCCGCAGGGCCCCGTCCTGAAAGAAGCTCTCGTCAAATCGCTGTCCGGCCGATACCGGAAAAATGTCATCGCCTTCTCCACCGCCCGTCAATGCGACGGCGGCCTCGGCGCGATCTATATTATGCTGAAACAGCACAGGGTGCGAAAAAAATAATGATGTGCTTTCCTTACTCTGCGTCCGTTATATATAATGAACCATGTCTGTCGGTGAATTGAAAGCCTGGGAGATCCTGAAAACACTGACTCCCGATGACGTCTGCAAAAGGGCCGGGGTGCAATATGATCCCGCTATTCAAGGGTATACCCTGCATTCGATGGGAAGGGATTTCCTTCTGACGTTGAAAGACGAACAGATTTCCGGCGACGAGCTCTTTCTGAAACGGCTGGGCTATTTCTTCAGACTTTCCGCCCTGTACTACCTGAATTCGGCTATCGATATACCGCCGACAGAACGTCTTATAAAACCTTCCGACCTCAAGGGAGGACAGCTCTTCTTCAGGGGATCGCACGTTTTGCCTCTCGACGGACTCGCCACAAAATTCGCTACAAACGCCGACAATTTTCGTAAGAAGGGGCACGACCTTGGTGCCGAGCGGGCTCAGTTCGGAGATGCTGCCCTGAGATTATTTCCTTTTCCGAAAATTCCGGTCTATTTGATTCTTTGGATGCAGGACGAAGAATTTACGGCACGGGCCGACCTGCTCTTCGACTCTTCCTCTGAGATGCAGGCGCCACTAGATATCCTGTGGTCTGTGGCTATGATGACAGTCCTGGCAATGATGATGTAGCGCCGAGAAACGAAAGTTCTACCTGATTTTAATAAGTGGACCTTATCCTTCCGGTCCTCTTGTCTATTATCACCTTATCAACAAAGGCACCGCGCCGGTCCCTGAGATCAGCCTCAAAGAAAAATTCGCGTTCCCTAATGTCGCTGATCCTCACGTCTCTGCGGACAAAATATTCTTTGATCATCCTCCGGGCCTCCTGCACACTGGAAACCGCCCTATGTTCTCCATAACCGCTCCTTGACTCTCCATATGGATAGTCCCTTGACCTCATGTCGCCGGCATCAGCAGCGGAAGCCAGAACGGCCAAGCACAGGACACCTGAGAGTCCAGCGGTAATGCATGCATGCATGAAGAATTTCCGGATCATTTCAAGTAACCTCAACTCCATAATGACGAACTCTGCAACATTATATCATACTTCCAAACAGGCGATTTAACTCGTATCAGACAAGGCGATTGCTGCGCCGGAAAGAGCACGACTGCCCTTTCCGGCATCCAGCTATTTCTTATGACATTTCGTACAGTTGTCGGTCGGTGCGAAGGACTTGGTTCCATTATGGCAAGTGAAGCAGAATTTGCCGTCCTTATGGTCCGCCTGTGTTATTTTATCCGCGCCTTTCTTCATCTTAAAGAGGCCGGAATGGCAGTCCTTGCACTTGAATCCTTTGTCTGCATGAATCTTGCCGTCAAACACAACCTTGCCGGGACTCTTCCCGCCGTCAAATTCGACCGTCTTTCCAGGCGGGACAGCCCACGAAGTCCCGATCAGCGCGAACATTGCAAGCGCCATAATCGCCATTACCAGCATTTTCATGATCATAACCTCCAGTGGGCAGGAACTGTTCGTTTCTGCCCTTCTAGTTTATACTTTGATCAACAGCCTTCAATGGCCTTCTTCTTCATGATCTTTCCGTCCTTTATTGTTATCTTGTCGCCAACCTTGAGACCCTTTGCATCCCCGGCCACGGAGGTTTCCTTACCATCAGAACCCTTGACCGTTATCTGACCACCATCAATCTTGCTTATCGTTCCCTTCATATCTGCCGCAAAACTCAGACCTGCCACAGCTATGGTGAAAACGACAGCAACCAGCAATACGAGAAACTTTTTCATACTTTTCACCTCCTTTCGTGATTTATCTTGTACCCGCTTACCCTGCATCTCTTAATACAGGATACCAAATAATTGTGAATCGGTAGAGAAGGCATTATGAACAATTGTGAAAAGGGTCTGAGTTTGAAGATCTGGAATCAGTCATCGTATTTTGCTAGACCGGAAAGGTCAGTGTAAAAACGGCCCCCTTACCCGCGTCACTTCTTGCCGTTATCGTACCTCCATGGGCCTCAATCAGCTCCCTGACTATGGTAAGGCCTATGCCGAGGCCGCCCTTTGCGCCACGGTAAAACCTCTCGAAGATAAAAGGTATGTCCTCATCAGCAATGCCGCTTCCGCTGTCACCGACCTCGATAACCGTACCTGTCGGACCTTCGTTAGCCGTGATCATGACATTCCCTCCACTTTCCGTCGCCTTGAGGGCATTGGACAGCAGATTGATGATGATCTGACTCAGACGGTCTGGATCGGCATTAATGGTTAATTTTTCATCGCATGAGAGTTCAATACCGACCCCTTTTTCTGCGAAGAGCATTCCAAAGCGGCCCGAGATGCCTTCAAGGAACGGATATAAAGGGAAAATTGTCTTCCGCAGATAGCGGCTGCTCGCCTCGGCCTGGGAAAGCTCCTCGATGCCTTCGATGATCTTTCTGAGCCTGCCGATTTCGGCATACAGCGATTGGAGATGCTCTTTATCGATAGGGATAAGGCCGTCTATCATTGCTTCGAGTTCGCCGCGAATGGCGCTGATAGGTGTTCTGAGTTCGTGGGCAATATTCGTAGTAAGTTTCCGTCTCAACGATTCCTGAATCTCCAGAGACTGAGCCATTCGGTTGAAGGCGTCGGAAAGTTGGGCAATCTCATCGTTGCCCGAGATTTTGACCCTGCTCT
This sequence comes from Nitrospiraceae bacterium, assembly GCA_003170655.1. Taxonomy (GTDB): domain Bacteria; phylum Nitrospirota; class Thermodesulfovibrionia; order Thermodesulfovibrionales; family Dissulfurispiraceae; genus Fen-1308. Next base: position 897 of record PMYY01000176.1, on the reverse strand, counting down.
TGAGGTTACCTCCGCTGATGTCCGTTGCCGCCCGGGTGAGCCCCTTAATCGGAAAAGTCAGCTTCCTCGAAAAAAAGACACTGAAAATAATGGCGAACCCTCCCAGAACCAGCAGTGACACTAAAAGCAGCCTGTCCGACCGCGCAACGAAAACCCCTTCTTTACGGGGGCTCAGCAAACTTACTTCCAGATGTCCGATCTGTTCCCCACCCAAAAAAAGCGGGTATGGAAGGAATTTCTCGCCGGTCCGCCTCTCATCAAAATCGGAAAGGGCGATGACCCTTCGCACGACTGCCTGCGACTGGGCATTGATAGCCCTCTCAGTGTCCATTATTACCTCGCCTTTCATGTCATACAGCCGCACATCGAATCCGAGCATTAATGCCCAAATCATGTCCTCGACTACATCCTTCGTCGACCATCCCTCGTTCTTGTCGTAAGAACTCTCCATAGCGGCGGTTATCCAGTAGATACGGTCCTCCCTCTCACCTTCAAGATATTCCCTGAAGTCTTTGAGCATAAGTTCACGCAGGAGAAATGCAGCTGAAAGTGCAATAAGTGAGACCGTTATAAGCAGGATGACGAATTTCAACCAAAGGCTTTTAAACATGCTTTATATCATACCAGATTGCTGATTTACCCCGCCGATATTCCGAAGGCAGACCCGAGAGCCAGGGAATCATAGAATGTTCGCCCCACCCTTTCCATCTCCATCGCAACCTGCGAGACGTTATCCGTCGTGAGTTTCAATGGAATTTATCTCATTTTCAGGCAGTCACAAACCAGTCCTTTTTACTCGACCCGAACATTGTATTAATATCAAGATCTCCGAACAAGGGCAACAAAGAGATTTCCATGCGACCTAAGGGTTGAAAACAGATTAGCTAACTTATCTGT
>PMYY01000173.1 GCA_003170655.1 Nitrospiraceae bacterium | reverse complement strand
AAACTGGGTATGGGGCGGCGGCTGGCTGTCTATGCTCGGCAAGAACTTCGGTCTCGGCCATGGCGTTCTTGATTTTGCCGGATCATCGGTCGTCCATATGGTCGGCGGCGTATCGGCGCTGGCAGGCGCGGTCGTTCTCGGTCCCCGCATGGGAAAATATAAGTCTGATGGGACACCTAACGCTATGCCCGGCCATAATATCCCGATGGCCATCGTGGGCTGCCTCATTCTCTTCTTCGGTTGGTTCGGGTTCAATTCAGGCTCCACCCTTGCAGGTGGTGATTTGAGGATCGGTGTGATCGCTGTAAATACAATGCTTGCTTCCTGCGCCGCATGCTTCTCCGCGATGTGCTATATGTGGGTTCTTTATGGCAAGCCAGACCTTTCCGTGTGTGCTAATGGACTGCTTGCGGGACTCGTCTCCATCACCGCGGCGTGCGCATTCGTAAGCACTGTCGGTGCAGTAATGATCGGACTTATCGGCGGGGTCCTTTGCTGCGTGAGCATCTTCTTCGTCGAGAGGAGATTAAAGGTGGATGATCCCGTAGGTGCTATATCTGTTCACGGCACTTGCGGCGCATGGGGTCTTCTGGGTCTCGGACTCTTTGCGGACGGGACATATGGCGATGGCCTCAACGGCGTTGCCGGTGCGGTCAAAGGACTGTTCTACGGCGGAGCATCACAGTTCGCCGCCGAGGTCATCGGTGTTGTTGTAAATTTCATATTTGTATTTGCCGTTATGTATGGTTTCTTTAAGCTGCTGAACAGGATTATTCCGATTAGGGTATCTCCTGAAGTGGAGTTCGAGGGACTCGACCAGAACGAAGTCTCTGTCACCGCATATCCCGACTTCGGCCTCAAGACCCGCAGATAGGGTCGCGATCAAACAAAATGCCCTGCCCTTCGGCAGGGTAGTTTGTTTATAATTGAAAAAACTCCCGGGAGACAATGCGTGGAATCCGCGATCAGCTTCGAGATGGCTAGGCAGTTGTTGCTATCTTTTGCTGTCATCCTGGCAGCAGGCACCTTTTCGGTCTTTCTGTCGCAAANNGCTCAAGGTCCCAGATGTGGCTATATTCCTTATCGCCGGCATCCTTCTCGGACCCGAGGTTGCCGGCATCTTACACATCGCTGCCGATTCTGCTCTGAACCAAATCATACTCATATTCGGCGCCTGTTATATTCTGTTCGACGGCGGAGCTTCGATCAGGCTGAAGGTCATGAAGCAGGTCTGGATTACCCTCTTCGTGCTCGCTACGGTCGGCGTTATTATCATGACAGCCATTACAGGCATTGCTGCTTATTATTTGATGGGGCTTCCTTTGATAACAGCTCTATTGCTTGGTGCTGCAATTGCGCCGACTGATCCTGCAACGATAATCCCTATTTTCCACCAGGTCAGAGTCAAGGAGAGGGTTGCGCAGGCGCTGATCAGTGAATCGGCGTTTAACGACGCAACGGGCTCTGTCCTAACTTTTGCAGTCATGTCTGTAGCTATGGGTTCGGCAGGTTTTTCGCTAACGGCATCCCTTACAGGTCTTTTGAAACAGTCCGTCGGCGGAGTTGTCATAGGCGGCGCAATGGGATACCTGAGTGCGCTTCTCATAGCCCATGAAAAGTTTGACTTCCTGGCTAAATACGCCCCTGTAATAACGCTTATGGCTGTCATCGGCACTTATCTTGGTGCGAACGGCACGCAGACGAGCGGATTCATGGCGGTTTTTGTTTTCGGAATCATACTCGGCAATAAGGAATCGTTCGGCTTTCGGATGAATCTAGTGGAGCATCAAAAACTCGATGAATATATCACAAGGACAGCTATGATCATGAGGATGTTCATATTTATCCTCTTGGGCTCGCAGGTCGATTTTAGTCTCATAAACAAATTCCTGTTCGGCGGAATAATTATCGTCAGCATATTCATGTTGATTGCAAGGCCGATTACCATCTTTTTATGCGCCCTTCCGGATCGGCGGGCAAAATGGAGCTTTAACGAAATGCTCTTCATGTGCTGGACCAGAGAGACAGGTGTGATCCCGGCAGCACTTGCAGGTTTGTTGACGGGAAAGCATCTGCCCGGCGCCGAAATCATAGCTGCTGTTACATTTATCGCTATCCTTATGACAATCCTGATCCAGGCTACGACTGCGAAGTGGCTGGCAGGAAAATTGGGATTGCTGGAAAAAGCATGAAAGCGGTTACGTGTTTAGGGCGCCCCCTTTTGATACATTTTTTACACAATTTTTATACTTTCTTTAGTTATTCTAAATAGAAGTATCCGGCAGCTTGCAGTACTAATCCCTGAGTGTCCGGATTATCAGTTAAAACATTAGCAGCCTAAATCCATCAGGAATGGATGCGGGGGAACCGTTTTTAGGGGCGTATCCCGGTTTAGGATAGGGCACTTCCATGCCCGAGCCCGTCAGCTAACCTCGTCGGCATTTGGAAGGGCGATCCTTCAGCCCCGTGACATTCACGGGTGTCAGGCGCTCCCGATAGAAACAAACGCTCCTGGGGAGCATGACGGCCTATTCGTGGCGATGTTGCATTATGGCAGACCTTAACGTAAGCGGCAGACTGAAGACGGTTTTGATCGGCAAGTCCCGTGATCTTTCTGACCAAGGCATCTTTCACAAACTGTCTCTCATCGCCTTTTTCGCCTGGGTCGGATTGGGAGCCGANNCTCGGTCTGGCAGTATTTGCATCAGACGCTCTGTCTTCCGTGGCGTATGCTACAGAGGAAATCCTTCTCGTGCTTGTGCTTGCCGGCACTACAATGCTTCACTATTCAATGCCGATTGGCATCGGGATAGCAGTTCTAATCGCTATTGTAGCCATATCATATCGTCAGACTATCCACGCGTATCCATCGGGGGGAGGGTCCTATATTGTCGCCAAGGACAATCTCGGAATCAACGCTGGCCTTGTGGCAGCAGCGGCCCTGCTTATCGACTACGTTCTTACCGTCGCCGTTAGTATCACAGCAGGAGTGGAGGCGATTACCTCGGCAGTCCCAGCCCTTCAAAGTCATGCAGTTATGCTGAGCATGATTTCGCTGCTTATCCTAACTGTAGGTAATCTGAGGGGTGTTAAGGAGTCCGGAAAGATATTTGCGGTGCCGACATATGTATTTATCGGGAGCATAACCGCTTTGGTAATTTACGGCCTCTTCAAATATTTTTATTTACCCCATCCTCCATTGCCCGAATATAAGGAAGCNNTGTACGGCACTGACCGGGATTGAGGCCGTATCTAATGGAGTGAAAGCCTTCAAGAAGCCTGAGGCAAGAAATGCAAGCATGACACTTACCTGGATGGCGGCGATCCTCGGTGCCTTCTTTATCGGGATAACCTTTCTTTCAAACCACTACGGGATACTTCCAAGTGAGAATGAGACAGTGCTTTCACAACTCGCGCACGCAGTGTTTTCAAATGGTATCCTCTACTATAT
>PMYY01000049.1 GCA_003170655.1 Nitrospiraceae bacterium | reverse complement strand
TCCTGGCCTTCGGCCTAGCAGGGGGAATGCGCTCACATTTGTTCAATAGCATACAAGAGACCAATAAACTGTGCGCGTGATACGCCCAAACCATTTATCTTATCCGCCGAGAAGACCCCTTCCGCAAGGGAGGGGATGAATCGGCGCTGTCGCAGAAGCGACAGTCATTGGTTCATACTCACAACAGCCATACCATCATTCCGGGAGAGCCTCCGGCAATGCTCCGGACTGCTATAAGGCTTGCTACAAACTATCTGCTTCGTAGTTTATCGTCACAATAAAATGAGGAGTAGGACCACAGAATTATTAATTAGCGCCTCCCTTCATTCGTCTTCCCTTCCACAGAGGCATGCAGGAAGAATCTCTAAGTTGCGTAATCTTCCCAGTATCCAAGTCCTTTATGCGGCTTGCGATTAAGTATTGATTGCCGTCGCGGGAGAAAAATTGGGAACCGACCACTTCATATGATTTCCCAAGGCTAAGTTCGATGCCTTTTTGGACAATAAACCATGGCGGAGCAGTGATGACCTTGTAATCCTTGCCGCCAGTCTTCAGCAAAACAATCACCGGGCCTCTCATCTCACGAATGACATCCTTGATCGTTCCTTTTATAGTAATCTCTGTATTTTCATCGTAACCTTCTGAAGCATCGTTTTCAGCATAGGCATAAGATAAAAACAGGACTGAGAATATAAAAAAAAGCGAGATTATTTTTATCACTGAGACCCTTTTATTGCCTTATAAAGCTGAGATTTTCAGAGGACACAGAAGAATTTACTTCTGTGTCCTCGCTACAATTATTAAAAACTATCTTTCCATTCTACCCATACCGGCATCCATACCTGTACGTCCCTGCCCATTGCCACAGCCATACCCGCAGGGCCCGTACCCTGCACCTGCAAAGCCACTGTCAGCTGCCCGCTTCTGGATCTCGATCCTTACATCGACCATCTCCTTCTGTTTGGCCGAAATGGCTTTCCAGTCGGTCGGCGTCTGAGACCGCAGAGTCATCAATTCAGTTCTCAACTGTAGCATCTTCTGCTTCAGCGGCAGGATGTCACTTTGGAACTTTGCAAACTTCTGTGACTGCTCGGGACTGACCGTTCCGCCAGCCATGGCACATGTCCCATTACCTGATCCCATTCCCATGCCATACCCCGGACCAAAAGCAAAGGCCGCTGTGACACCAACTGCTACCAGTGCAACAATCAGGCTTGCGATAAGACCTTTCTTCATTGTTCTCACCTCCTCTCAATCGTCAATGATTTCTTGACCTTGAGAGAGCAATCGGTGTGCCATAATAATACAAGCTGATTTATCGCGTTATTTTATAAAATACCAAGTACTTATCTGCAAATATTGCATGCCAGTTGATGCAATATTTGCATAAAGACATCATGCAATTCCGTATTCCTTTATCTTGTACTGGAGCGATCTTAGGGAAATTCCAAGCATCTCAGCCGCTTCTCTCCTGTTCCCACTTGTCTGCGAAAGGGCATTGCTTATCGCTTTTTTTTCGATTGCCTTCAAATCGCCAGTTACCTTCTGTTCTTGTCGTGCGTCAAACTGTTCCCCGATGACTGTGATATTTAGTTCCGTTCCTTTCGCGACGATCAGGGCACGTTCTATAACATTTTCAAGCTCCCTTATGTTGCCAGGCCACTGATATTCCATAACGTTTTTCATCACGGCCTCCGGTATGGTCTTCGTTTCCTTACCGAGTCGGCGAGAGATAGTATTGACAAGATAATGAGCAATCTCCTGAAGATGTGATTTCCGATCCCTCAAGGTTGGGATCAAAATAGGGAAGACATTCAATCGGTAATAAAGGTCCTCCCTGAATATTCCGTCACCAACCATCTGCTTCAGATCTCTATTTGTAGCGGCTATAACCCTCGCATTGGTCTTAAGGGTGCTCAGCGAACCGAGTCGCTCAAAGGTCCTTTCCTGTAGTACCTTGAGAAGCTTTGCCTGCAATGTCGTGCTCATCTCGGATATTTCGTCAAGAAGGATTGTGCCTTCGTTTGCTAGCTCGAATTTGCCTTTCTTTTGTTGCAGGGCGCCCGTGAAAGCTCCCTTCTCATGGCCGAAAAGTTCTGATTCGAGCAGGTTTTCGGGTATGGCGGCGCAGTTGATATCTACGAAGAGGCCCTTCCTTCCACTGAGGCAGTGGATAACCTTGGCCACAAGGGTCTTGCCTGTTCCTGTCTCGCCATAAAGCATTACCGTGGCATCTGTGGTGGCTACATCTTTCGCCTCTCTGAGAATATCTTCCATCCCTGCAAACACGATATCCAACGAAGGGATATTGTCAAAAAGTGTCGCCTTCATGAGGGCATTCTCGGTGAGGAGGTCCTGACGTTCGAAAATCCTCGCCACTACGATCCTGAGCTGATCGGGATCCTTAAGTGGTTTTGTTATGTAATCGGCTGCGCCCTTTTTCATTGCGGCAACAGCGGTCTCTACAGTCGCGAAGGCCGTAATGACAATGAAATCTGCATCGCTGACTTTCCTTGCCTCCTCCATGAAACGAATACCATCCATTTTTGGCATCTTCAGATCAGAGATGATAAGGTTCGGCCCAAAGGAATCGAGGATCTTCAAAGCTGCTTCGGCATCTGTAAACCCTTTGACAGAGTATCCGGCATCTTCCAGTATCTTTGTCATAAGGTGGAGAAAAGAC
>PMYY01000037.1 GCA_003170655.1 Nitrospiraceae bacterium | reverse complement strand
TATAACAGTCAGTCGGACGAACAAAAAAAGATTACCGATACGTTATTCAGGACAGGGAAATATGCGAAAAAACACAAGAGGAAATGATCGGTAGTATTATACAATTAAAGATTGACGCCAAACTGGCGATTAGAATCGAACCAGGACAGGAGCGAGATTATGAAAGCATTAAGTATATGGAAATTTAGATCCGTAGCGGGTAAGATTATCATGGGACTGATTTTCGCAGCATTGGTCGGCAGTATAAACGTGGTGCCGGCCCTCGGAGACGACCATGGCCGCAATGGCAGATATGACAACAGGCGTTATGAACATAGAGGACGTGGTCATGACCGCGACCGCTATGAGCATAGCAGGCGCTATTATGGGCCTTATGGTTACAGGGAACGGTTTTATGCTCCGCCGCCGGTTATCTATGCGCCGTCTCCACCACCGGGCATCGGTATATTTATACGCTAAAAGTATTGCTTCGGGTCGGTAGTTCATCTCCGACCCGAAGTAGCACGCAGTTCTTTATCAGCATCTGCGGCTTCGCATCGTCTGGTGAGCGCGCCATAGATGTCGACTGTGGAATACAACGATTTCAGCAAAGTCGGTCTATCGAAGCATTGATGGAAAGGAATTAGTTGGAGGTTACTCCGAAGGGTGAATAGGTACTAATCGTGGCTGAAGACAAGAAAGACAACATAGGCGGGTTGCCCGGTACCTTTTGGAGGTATATTTTAGCACTTGCCATCGCTTCTGTAGTTATCCTTGCATGGAACAGCTTTTTCAACCTCGGCGCTCCTCAACAATATACAATAAATTACAGTCAGTTCATGGAACAATTAGACGCTGGCAATATAAAATCCGTTTCAATAAAGAAGCTGCTCGTAGACGGTGAATTAGTGAAAGATGTGAGCATACAGTTGCCAGTAGAAAAGAAGCCCGTACAGGTAAAATATTTTCAGACTGTCCTGCCTGCTTTCCAGGATGAGGCACTGCTGCCCGAATTGCGGGAAAAGAAAGTGCTTATCACGATCGAATCCGCTGAGCAGGGATATTTATCGCAGTTTCTGATCGGGATCTTGCCATGGGTGCTTATCATCGGGTTCTGGGTCATGATGATGAAGCGGAATCAGCAGCTCCAAGGTGGCCCGGGAGGACTCTTTTCTTTCGGAGCAAGCAAGGCAAAACTGTTTGATGCTAAAAAGCCGAGTGTGACCTTTAAAGACGTTGCGGGGATGGACAATGTCAAGATGGAACTGAGGGAAACGATTGAGTTCCTGAAAGACCCGTCAAGATTCGCAAAGATCGGCGCCAAAGTACCTAAGGGGGTGCTTTTGATCGGGCCTCCGGGAACAGGGAAGACCCTCCTTGCGCGAGCAACGGCTGGTGAAGCTGGTGTCCCTTTCTACAGTATCAGCGCTTCTGAATTCATAGAAATGTTTGTGGGTGTAGGCGCCTCACGCGTAAGGGACATGTTCAAAAAGGCAAAGGATACCCATCCGAGCATTATCTTTATAGACGAGATCGATGCCGTAGGACGTACACGCGGCACGGGGCTTGGAGGCGGACATGATGAAAGGGAACAGACACTGAATCAGCTTTTGAGTGAAATGGACGGATTTGATCCGCATCAAGAAGTGATAGTCATTGCCGCAACAAACAGGCCAGACGTACTGGACCCCGCCCTTCTGAGACCTGGTCGGTTCGACAGGCATATTGTGATAGACAGGCCGGGATGGAAAGAACGCAAAGCGATCCTCGAAATTCATGCGAGGGGCAAGATGCTGACGGATAATGTCAATTTCGAAACTCTAGCGAGGGGTACCCCGGGCATGACAGGCGCGGACCTTGAGAATCTAGCAAACGAAGCGGCACTCGTTGCCTTGAGAAGGGGCAAGGAGAAGATAGACATGCATGACTTTGAAGAGGCAGAAGACATAATCCTTATGGGGTCAGTTAGAGAAGAGACCATAAATGATAAGGAAAAGCGGATCACCGCATATCATGAGGCAGGACATACCCTTGTCTCATGGAACCTTCCCGGCGCTGATCCGATATACAAGGTAAGTATTATACCGCGCGGAATGGCGATGGGTGTCACTCAGCTTCTTCCCGAGGAAGACAGGCATTATTATCCTCGCACCTATCTCATGGATAAATTGAGTATAGCCCTTGCAGGAAGGGTGGCGGAAAAGATCGTTTTTAATGACGTCAGCAGCGGGGCGCAGAACGACCTGAAAGAAGCAACTTCGCTGGCCGAAAAGATGGTCGCGCAGTGGGGGATGAGCGACAGGGTCGGCCCGATAAATCTCGGGCGCGGAGAAGAACATCCGTTTCTGGGCAGGGAGCTATCTCTGCCGAAACGCTACAGCGAGGAGATGGCCTGGGTCATGGACCAGGAGATCCAGAAACTGATCATCGATGCGGAATCAAAGGCGACTGAAATATTGACCGGTAAAAGACTAACCCTTGATGCCCTTGCAGAGGCCCTGATAAAAGAAGAGATGCTTGAGAGGGCTGATGTGGAAAGGATAATAGAGGGTTCTAAAGCGTCAACCACTCGGGATTGAAATCCCGAGCATGTGAACCAACAGTAGGTGCTTTTAGGCAAGCATGTTCTAGTTGACCAGGCTCAGTGTATTAACAACTACGTTACCAGAGAATACATAGGCACCTTGGGATACTCGCCAGTCCCAGGCTCTTCGGCAGACGGTTAAATAGGTGTAAGGGTTAAGCCAGTGCTGTCTGCATACCAGAAGTGGACGCTTTAAGCGTAAACCGTCGGATAACATTGCCGAGGCACACATTACCCGCGCAAGCGGAGATTAAAGGAGTAGTTCGATGCAACGTGTTTTAGTCGTAAGCAACACAAGGAAGCAACTCATGCCCTGCACACCAGCAAGGGCAAGGTTGTTGCTGACAGGGGAAAAAGCTGCAGTACTCAGACAGTATCCCTTCACGATCATCCTTAAAGACCGTGTGGATGGGGATTTACAGCCGATCGAATTCAAGGCTGACCCCGGCAGTAAGACCACAGGAGCAACCCTTGTCGCCGACTATGCAAAACGCGGTACGACTGTTGTCTGGGCAGGAGAGATCAATCACAGAGGACAGGCTATCAAAGACGCTCTTGATTCAAAACGTGGAATCCGTAGAAGCAGACGTTCCCGTAAGACCAGATACCGTGAACCCCGGTTTGACAACCGTACCCGGCCCGATGGCTGGTTACCGCCGTCGCTCATGTCTCGAGTACATAACGTAATGACTTTGGCTATGCGAGTACAGCGTTTTTCTCCGGTAACATCGGTTGCAGTTGAGACAGTCAGGTTCGATATGCAAAAGATACTCAATCCAGAGATCTCAGGCGCTGAATATCAGCAAGGGACTCTCGCCGGATACGAACTGAAGGAGTATCTTCTGGAGAAGTGGGGCCGAAAGTGTGCTTACTGCAAGAAAAAGAACTTGCCACTGCAGATCGAGCATATCATCCCCGAGTCCAGAGGGGGCACTAAACGAGAGTCAAATCTTACTCTGGCTTGCGAGGCCTGTAACCAGGAGAAGGGCAACCTTACCGCTGCCGAGTTCGGGCATCCGGAGATTCAGAAACAGGCATTCGTGCCGCTCAAGGACGCAGCAGCTGTCAATGCCACTCGCTACGCCATCGGTAATGCACTTAAGGCTCTGGGGTTGCCAGTGTCGTTCTGGTCTGGCGGTCGGACCAAGTTCAACCGCGCTCAGCAAGGATATCCGAAAGCCCACTGGATCGATGTAGCTTGCGTAGGTGAGTCTGGAGAGCATGTCAGGCTCGATCCGAAGATGCATGTGTTACAGGTGAAGGCTACAGGTCAAGGATCACGCCAGATGTGTCGTATGGACAGATTCGGATTTCCACGGACTTCTGCTAAGACAACTCG
>PMYY01000101.1 GCA_003170655.1 Nitrospiraceae bacterium | reverse complement strand
TTCAAATCGGATATTCGCCTGATTCGATAAGAACAGATTCGCGTAATGGCTGAATATGAAAGTAAAGCCATGCCTCGACTGTATTCCCATCTTCAAGTTTAACAGGGACCAGATCTCTCTTGTTTATGCGCGGATGTCCCTCAAGCCGGTCGACTAATGTCAGCGCCTCATCAGATACGGCATAGACCTCTCCCTTTATCTTAGTCTGAGGGAGTTTGGTAACAACAGGTTTGCCTTTGATGGTATAAAGCGCATAATCCTGTTCGGTCACTGCATACCCCAATGATATTGCGCTCTCTATCAGGTTGTTATTGCGGCCCCCTTTTCGAAATGTTCCGTGAGCAAATAAATAAGGCATATTGTCAACCTCCCTTAGTGTTAAGCCTGACCGTCGCACCACTCTCTGGCGTTCTGGAAAATCTTCAACCAGGGCGAAACCGGCAATGTCTTCTGCAGCTTTTCCGGCATCCATCCCCAGTTCCATTTGCGACACGTGCGTTCAGGATGCGGCATTATGGCAAAATGACGGCCGTCGGGGGAGCATAGCGCTGCTATGCCTTTGGGCGAGCCGTTGGGGTTGAAAGGATAACCCTCGGTTGCTGTCCCCATATCATCGACGAAACGGACAGGCGCAAGACCTTTTAAAAGCACGTCATCCAATATTGCCCTATCAGGGAAATGGGCACGTCCTTCGCCGTGGGAAACCCAGACCCCCAGAACCGATCCCTCCATTCCCCTGAGCATGATGGAAGGGCTTTTTTCGATTCGCACAGTAACGAACCGCGACTCGAAGCGACCCGACAGGTTATGGATGAAACGCGGTTGGATCTCGTCTGCTATGCCGCGCCACGGGACCCATCCCAGAAGTGCCATAAGCTGGCAGCCGTTGCAGATGCCGAGGCTGAAGGAATTTGGACGCTCATAGAAGGCCTCGAATTGCCCGGCAAGGTCCTTATGAAAGCGGATCGTGCCTGCCCATCCCTTGGCAGAATCCATCACGTCTGCATAGCTGAAGCCGCCTACCATCGCGACACCGTTAAACCGGTCGAGTGTTATACGCCCTGCAAGGAGGTCCGACATCGTTACATCATAGGGATCAAAGCCGGCGCTGTAGAAGGCCGCGGCCATTTCACGGTCGCTGTTGCTGCCCTCTTCGCGAATAACTGCGACCAGAGGTTTTGCCTCCCTCCTGAGGATAATATTAGGCGTCGGCGCCATATCAAAGGAAACTTTATACGCAGGACCAGGCCGGTCGTAGATGGCTGCCTTCTCCTGCCTGACGCACTCCGGGTTTGCCTGAAGGAGATCGATTCTATGGCTGGTCTCTTCCCATAGGGCGCGAAGAACTCGCATATCTTCATCCAGCACTATCTCCGCATCGATCGACACGACAATACGCTTCTCGATCGTAGCCGCACCGATAAGGGTAACCGGGACACCGAACTCCTTGAACCGAATCAGGACCTCTTTTTCAGCATCTGCCGCATACTCGATCACCAGGCCGAGTTCCTCCGAAAAAAGCATCGGAAGGGCCACAATGCCAGGTATCGACGTCAGCCTCACATCAAGTCCGCAGTTGCCCGCAAACGCCATTTCCAAAAGCGTGGTGATAAGACCGCCGTCACTCCGGTCGTGACCCGCAAGGATGAGCCCTTGGCCAATCAGCAATTGCGTGGCATTGAAGGCGCGCTTGAGGAGTGCCGGGTCTTCAACGTCGGGGGAGTCATCGCCGATCTGACTGAAACATTGGGCCAAGGCCGATCCGCCGAGACGACAGAGACCTGCGCTCAGGTCGATGTAAAGGAGTTTACTCGCACCGGGTCGCTTGATGTCTGGGGTTACGACTTTATTGATGTCGGGGCACGTTGCATAAGCAGAGACGACCAGCGTTCCCGGCGACTTGACTACTTCATGCTCTCCTGACGGGTGTGTCACGCGCGCCGCCATCGAGAGGCTGTCCTTGCCGCCGTCCACGGCTATGCCGAGTTCAATCATCATCTCACTCATCGCAACAGCAGCGTCGTAGAGAAGTGCGCCTTCACCGGGTAGCTTCGGTGCCCACATCCAGTTGGCGGAGCAACGGATATCTTCGATGCCGCTGATCGCAGCCCAGACGATATTGGTTAGGGCCTCTCCCACGCTCAAACGCGCCATGGCAGCGGGATTGATGAGTCCTTTAATGGGCTGTTCGCCTATGGCTATTGCTGCTCCGGTCAGCCCGAGGTGGCTCTGCGCAACAACAGCCACATCAGCCACTGTAAGCTGCAATGGACCAACGCACTGCTGCCGGGCTATAAGCCCTGTGACCGAACGGTCCACCTTGCTCGTAAGGAAGCGTTTCGAGCCTACAGAGATTAGCCTGACGACTCGTTCGAGCGCTTCATTCACAGTAAGTCCCTGTGGCAGTTCAAGCGGCTTGCATGTCAGCGCTTTGCGCTTAAGTTCGAAGGTCTTTTGCGGCATGTCGCCCAAGACCTTACCGAGGTCAAGATTCACAGGGGTTTCGATGTCGCCTTCGGCCTTGGCATCGAACAGCACGATGCGTCCGTCGCCCACGATGTCTCCGATTATCGCAAATGGTACTTTCTCACGCTCGCAAAGCGCACGGAACAGCAGCTCTCTGTCTCTGTATATAAGCAAAGCATCCTGTTCCTGGTATTCGGCGCCCCAGATTTCTAGCACCGACAGAGTAGCATCGCCGAGCTGTATGGCTCGAAGATCGATCTTCGCGCCTGCCGGATATATAATCTCTTTTACCACATTACAGTTGCCGCCCGCTCCCTGGTCATGGATGCTCGTGATGGGATTATCGTCGCCCATTTCGACGCAGGCCCGGATAACTCGGTTCAACTTCTGCTCCATTTCAGCATCGCCGCGCTGGACCGCATTGAAATCAAGTTCTTCAACATTCTCTCCCTGGATCATACTGGAGGCTGCGCCTCCGCCCATTCCGATACGATACGCAGGGCCGCCGACCTTTACGACCACCATCCCGCTGCGGGGTTCCTGCTTTTCGATATGCCGGGCGTCTATCTGACCCACTCCGCCTGTGAACATTATCGGCTTTATCCATTCCCGCCGGTCGCCGTCAGGCAGAGTAAGTCCAAATGAACGTGTAAATCCCTGTATGAGAGGTTCGCCGAATTTATTGCCGTAATCCGAGGCGCCATTGCTGGCATTAATTTCGATCTGAAGGGGCGAAGCGAGGTTCGTAGGGTAGAGATAATCCATGTCTTCCCATGGTAGTTCGTAACCCGGAATCCGAAGATTGCCTACGCAGTACGCTGCCGTACCGGCGACAACATAACTTCCCCGGCCTGTGGCATGCACATCCCGGATACGGCCGCCAGTCCCTGTTTCAGCCCCAGGAAACGGTGCGACTCCGGACGGAAAATTGTGAGTCTCTGCCGTGAAGATGATATGGTTGGTAACATTACGCTCGCGCATGGCCGAAGGCGCTCCTATCGTTTCCGGAGTGAGTGTGGTCACCGGGTATCCAATGATGGCGCTCGAATTGTCCCTGAAAGCGATAACGCTATTGTTCTGATTGCGTTTGTATGGCTCTTTGACAATCTGCATGAGAGTCTTAGTCGCCGCAACGCCGTCGATGATGAGTCGGCCGCCGAAGAACCAGTGACGAGAATGCTCGCTGTTGGACTGGCTGAGATCGAAGCATTCCACGTTTGTCGGGTTTCGCTTGATAGCATTAACGAATAGGTTGTAGTAGTAATCTATATCCCAATCGTCTAGGCCCAATCCCATCGCACGGTTGATCTCGATAAGTGCCGCCTTTCCCTTTTCGATGAGCGGCACCACACACGGTGGTTCCGGAATAACGCCGGTGTCGAAACTCGTAAGCGGCACGGGATAGGCGACTTCGGTCATCCGGTCGTGGACTAGGTCTAGAAATGCATTTAAGCGCCTGCTGTCGGCAAATGCCTTGGCAGCTCCGGCAAGGAGATAACGCCTCGAGCGCTCGATGCGTCTGATATTTGTCAGTCCGCATGCATGGCATATCGAAACAGCATTTGTCGACCATGCGGTCGAAAAATTCATGCGCGGTCCGACTTCCACGAGTAGAGAGTCCGCCCTGTCCTGTTTCAGCACTTCAAGAAAACTTGAATTTGAAAACATGTGGGGCCCGAACGTCTCGGCCAGATGCCATCGAAGGAGGGTTCTTCCTGCCTCGTCAAGTGGGGCGGATATTTCGATATTGAAACAAAACTCGGTCTCTATATCATTAATAGCAGGGTCTATATTCTGCCGGACCTGCCCGAGCAATACGTTTTTTCTATAATCGGAAAGCGCAGGTGTGCGGTAGAGGTGCAGCAGCTTTTCCCGTGGCATGATCGCTCCTTGATTTGAGTAATGTGTTTAATTTTAGCATAGATCAGTCCATACAGACATGCGCGAAATACTCAGTCCTGTATCAGATCTCATTGAAAAATGTGGCGGCCTGAAAGCACACGCAAACATCCGTCACAACGAAATGTATGGTAAAATACGCGTAATCAATAATTAGCATATCTGTATGAGGAGAAATTTCCAGACATATCAGTTAATATGGAAATACGCTTAACATCTAACGAAGTCATCCAACTGCGCAAAGACGACAGCATCTTCAGCGCTCTCAAAGAGGCCGGCATCTACCTGGTCGCGTCCTGCGGAGGCAAGGGCACATGCGGCAAGTGCAAGGTCAAGGTAATCGAGGGCAACTTTGAGGCTGATTCTTACGGAAAACTCACCGGCGAAGAGAAGAAATCGGGACTCGTGCTTGCCTGCCAGACATTCCCGTTGGCTGATATTCGTATCGCCATCCCAAAGGAGTCCCGCCTAGTCATCGGCGACAAGATCGCCATATCAAAGACTAAAGACCTTGTAGCTTATCTGAAATCATACGGCGTCGGGCTCAACCCATTTGTCAGGACAATGTCCCTTAAGCTGCCCCCTCCCACGATCACTGACAATATCGGCGATCTCGATAGATTAAAAAGGGCGCTTGCTGAACAGGGAATCAATTCGATGGGGTTCCGTCACGGCTCCATTGCAGCCATGGGTAAAACATTGAGAGAAGCGGACTGGACGGTGGAACTAGCGTATATAGAAGACCCGGATGACGGACGCGAAGCGGTTTCCATTTATCCGAGTGCACAAGAAGGCTCGAATTACGGCCTGGCTGTGGATATCGGAACGACGACCGTAGTCGTATACCTGGCCGATCTTAAGACAGGCGAGGTGATAGACATCGGATCAACCTATAATTCCCAGATCCGGTTCGGCGATGACGTTATTACCAGAATCGTACATGCAACGGAAGGTGGTGGTCTGCAGGAATTGAAGGATGCCGTAGTTTCCGATATCAATACCATTACGGACTCGCTGGTCGAAAAACATTCCATCGATCCCGCCATGATACAGGCGGCTTCGATCGCAGGGAACACGACTATGGCCCATATATTCTGGGGTCTTGACCCGGGGTCGATCAGGGAAATGCCGTATATCCCAGAATTGAATAGTTTTCCCTTATGGCGGGCATCGACTGCCGGGCTGTCGATCAATCCGGAAGGCCGGGTCTACACTTTCCCGTGCATAGCCAGTTACGTGGGCGGAGACATCGTTGCCGGTGTACTCGCATCAAAAATGACACGCAGTGAGGAACTGGCGCTATTCATGGACATCGGCACCAACGGCGAGATAGCGATAGGCAACAACGAGTGGATCATGACAGCCGCCTGCTCCGCCGGCCCCTGTTTCGAAGGGAGCGGCATCAAGTGCGGCATGAGGGCCACGCCGGGCGCGATCGAGTCAGTGATAATAGACCCTGTGACCCTCGACCCGTCTATACGGGTCATCGGCGGAGGAAGTCCTCTCGGCATTTGCGGCTCCGGTATGATCGATGCAATATCAGAAATGCTTCTCACGGGAATTATCGACCAGAAAGGCAAATTTCTCGAAGGAAAATCAGATCGCATACGGCGCGGCGAGGACAGCCCGGAATATGTCATCTTCAGCGACAGGAGACTGGAAAAAGACATCGTACTTTCCGAGATCGATATCGAAAACCTCTTAAGGGCAAAAGCGGCCGTCTATTCCGGCATTTCGACCCTAATTACTGAGGCCGGACTTGCAATGGATGCGATCGAGAGGGTCTATGTCGCCGGAGGTTTCGGAAACTACCTAAACATCGGGAAGGCGGTCCTGATCGGCATGATTCCCGATATCCCGGAAGAGAGATATACGTTTATGGGAAACACTTCGATTACGGGCGCATACCTGTGCCTCCTGTCAAAAGAGCTAAGGAACGAGGCTGCCGAGATAGCGTCCAAGATGACTTACGTGGAACTTTCGGTTTCAAAGATGTTCATGGACGAATATGTATCGGCACTGTTTCTGCCCCACACAAATATGAACCTATTTCCATCAGTTGCAGCACGACTGATGTTGCCATGACCCCGATGAATTTTGGCTCATGGCTAATCCTGACGAGTAGCGAACAGCGGGAGTTTTGAAAATCTTACCAAAATCTTTTTGTTGCACACAGCGCACATTTGCCTTATAATTATTATATAATTTCGAATAAGCAGGAGGACGGTCATATGAAGAAAGCATTTATTGTAATAATTACGATTCTGTTTACCCTCACGGCTACCCTCTCCTTCGCTGCAAATACCGACAAAGATGAAGCGATGATACTTGATACGCTGATAGGAAGGCCTGCCGGATTAGCAGCTACAGTGATAGGTACTGCCGTTTTTGTCGTCGGTTTGCCCTTTTCACTGCTGGGGGGCAATACTGGTGAGACTGCCCGGAGTCTTGTGGTGAACCCTGCCAGATTTACCTTTGGCAGAGCTATCGGAGATTTTGGGCCGGACATGGACAGATATTAAAAGTGCAAGGGGGCGTTGATGCAACGCCCCCTTCGATAATCATTTGACGCCCAGTTCTTTTTTGAGCCACGCCTTGACAGCATTGTTAATCGGATACATACCGAAATAATGCCTGTCCTTGGTTTCCTCCACTGACTCGCGAAGCAGTTCCTTCGGAATATCATTTATCTGCCCCATAGTCTCCCCAAACTCCACGGCAGTGTGGCGCATAAGAAATAGAATCGGGTCTTCACCCATAGTTTCGATATAAAAGATATACCCTTTGATGTCGTCTCTTTTCTCGACGCCATGTTCAGTCTTTGTGAACTTAGCGGCCATTAACTCCTTCGGCTCCATGTCCCAAAGTATATGCTCAATTACATAAGGTTCGTTCTTTATACCGTTGAGATCCAAGTTATCTTCAAACATGCGAAATTAACCTCCGTTGTCAACCCTAATTTTCCGGCCGCCTACGTTCAGGCACTACGCGGTGTTCCATCATTCCCTCGTTCCATTCCTTCGAAACATAAAGCGCGCAGAAACAACTCCCGTATTCCTGTACATCCGGGTCTTTGTATACGCAGGGACAGATGATGTCTGCATCCCTTTCCTTCAAACCTGACGCCAGTCGGCACGGGCAGGAACGGTAACCGTATCCTTCTTCGTTTCTGAGAAGTCCGGCGAGGATATCGAGAACACATTCGTTGTCCCGGTTGAGTTGCTGCCCCTTCGAGGCGGCATACTTTGAAAGGACCTCATGTAAACGGTCCGGCGTCATTAAAGACCGAGCGCTTGTTTCAAACCGGGCTCGTCAAATCCCTTGACTACTTCCTCGATTACTACAGTCGGGTAAGAGCCCGAAGGATTGTATTTCTTCAGCTCTTTTGATGCAAGCCACTGCTCTCCGCTGTCGAGTGAATCGACCACAATGCTTTCGTATACAATTTCATTCTCGTCGAGGAACTTTTTCAGCTTATTGCACGCAGGACAGGTGCTTAAAGAATAGACTCTGACTTTTTTCGGGCTTGCGTCCATTTTACGCGTTCCCAGCAGGTCCGTCAGGTTTCGGATTGTTCTTACGGTGCAGCTCAGCCGCCGCAATGCCTGCATCTTCGAGCATCTCGAGGCTCGCCACGCTGACCTTGCCCATCGGTAAATTCAGTATGCGCGCTACCTCTTCGAGGTTCATAGCTTTTCCATAGTGCAGCTCGGCTATCATGATCTTCAGGGCGTCGTCAAGTATGAATTCCTTAAGCTCCTCGTCCGTAACATCGATGACCTGGCAAGCCTCGCCGAACGTGAGCCCATTTTTCATCCCCTCCCTGATTTTTGCAATCGACTCGTTATAAATCCTGTCCTCTTCGGGACTGTACTCTTTGTACTTGACCCCAGCCATGCAAACTCCTTTATTCTCCTTTTTAGTTAAATTACCACAGACGGGGAGGTTTTAGCTATTTGGACAGCGCAAGTACACGTTCTCTGAGTTGATCGGCAAATAACTGGTACTCATCGACAGACGGCTGTTGTCTCTTCACATCTATGTCATTGACGCCGAATGGCCTACCAAATATCACTCTGATCTTAGCCGGTTTGATAAAGGCAGCGCCTCTGGGCAGTGCCTTCGAGGAACCGTCGATATAGACCGGAATGACCGGAATGTTCTTCTCGATCGCGAGAATCCCCACTCCCTTTTTGAACGGCAGCATCTCGTCCCCGAAGGGCCGCCCTCCTTCAGGAAAGATGCAAAGAGACTTGCCTCTGCCGATGACATACGATGACATCTGGAGTGCTCTGTTCAAATATGCCTCGGCGTCGATCGGGATTACATGACTGACACTAGCGAAGACTTGCTTTATGCTTCCCGCAAAGAACTTGCTTATGCCAAGGAAATATAGATTTTCGAAAGTTCTGTAAGGGACTGCGACCCCCACTACGAAACCGTCGAGATAGCTTGAGTGGTTTGCGGCCAGGATGTAGGGTCCGATTCCGGTGATATTTTCCCTCCCCGTAATCGTCATGTGGAAAAAGAGCCTGAAAAATATCTTCAGGCCCATGAACAACAAATACACTGCGCCCTTTTCTATGGGGCTGTGATAAAACCAGGTCTTTCTGCGGTCTTCTTGGGGAGGCTCTTTTTCGAGGATCTCTTTCCATGTGACGCCGCTCGCACGATCTGGTCTCTTCTCCCCGGTGTACTCCCTTATACGTAACACAACGTCTCCGACTGTCTGGACATCGGAGATAAATGTCTCGGAAAAGCTGACCGAAAAGGCATCTTCTAGGGATGAGATGAACTCTATCCTCTTCAGGGAATCGAAGCCAAGGTCGAGTTCGAGATTGTCTTCGGATCGTACAGGCACGTTCTCGTTCAAAACGGAGTTTATGCAACCGACGACCTTGCGCCCGATTTCGTCCTCAAGGAGTGCGGCGTCCGCTGTTCGTTCTGCCTTTGCAGATGATGCGGCGCCTGCCATAATGTCCTTAAGCATGAACCTCCGCAGCTTGCCCAGAGACGTACGCGGGAGCGGCTCTGAAGAGAGCATGAACCCCCTTATCCGCATATATTCCGGGACCCGTGATGTCACCTCATTCAACTCCCACTTCAGTGTCTCAGAGATATTGCCTATATTGTGCTGCCGCGCGTAGTCGAGATCTGGCACGATGATCGCCTGAATCGATTCGACCACTCCGTTCTTCTCAATTCCGGCAACAGCGATCTCCTTGATAAGAGAGATATGAAGGTATTCCCTTTCGACGTCCTCAGGGTAAATATTCTTTCCTGAACTGAATACAATAACTTCCTTTTTTCGTCCCGTAATGAAAAGGTAGCCGTCCTTATCTATATACCCGAGGTCCCCGGTATGGAACCATCCTTCTCTCAGTACCTCTTCAGTCGCCTTTATGTTTTTGTAATAGCCGGCCATTACCATCGGACCCTTTGCCGCGATTTCTCCGTCTACGATCCTGAGTTCGGCCCCTGGCATGGCAACGCCAACAGAGCCCGGCATTCGCTTTGCAATAGGGTTGAATGCTATTACGGGGGAAGTCTCCGTCAGGCCATATCCCTCAAGTACCGTGAACCCGAGGGCTTCAAGGTCCTTCATTACCGTCGGATCGAGGCGTGCGCCTCCGGAGGCAAAAAAACGCACCCTCCTGAAATTCTCATGAACAGCGCTAAAGATAATTTTCCCGAGGTTGACGTGGGCCGTCCGCCTGATAGATCCACACAAGCTCATCATTTTCAGCAGGAGCGCCGACGCTAGTTTCTTTCCCTTTATCTTTGCAACGATGCCGTTCCTTATCATCTCGAAAAGCCGTGGCACCCCGACTACAACGGTAACTCCTCCGTCCCTTATCGCTGATACGAGTTCGGTTGCTTTGAGTCCGGGACCGAAGGTGACAGTGGCGCCGATAATAATGGGCACGATGAATGTGCACATGAAAGGATAAGTGTGGTGCATTGGCAAGATCGACAAGACATTGTCATTCTCAGATACGAGGCCTGCACGTATGACTGCATCTGCATCGGAGCAGAAATTCCGGTGCGTCAGCATAACTCCCTTCGGATTGCCGGTGGTACCTGAGGTATAGATGATCGATGCGAGATCATCAGGGGCGGCATCGACAGCTAATTCAAGGACCGTGTCATCGGACTCCGGCATTTTCAATGAATCGAAATCGATGCCGTTAATCGCTGTCCCTTCAATGGCCTTCAATACAGCGGAACCGGTTTTAGAGCTGAAAAACACGATCTTAACGTCGGCATCGAAGAGGATATTCTTTATTTCTTGCGGTCCCAGTTGCATATCAACCGGAACTGCTATACAGCGCCCAAACAGAATGGCCATATACGTGGCACACCAATCCGGACTGTTCTCCGATATGATGGCTACCCTGTCTCCTTCGCCGGCGCATGAATCGCGAATGGCAGCACAGAGAAACTTTGCATGTGAGAGGACTTCTCCATAGGAAACCTTCTCCCACGAAGCGTCAAAGTAACGAAAGGCGATGGAGGAGTTGTTATTTTGGGCCGACGAGAGAAAACGTGATGCGATATTGTCAGCCATTTAAGAGGTTCAGGGCTCCAGAGTGGAGTCTTTGGTTGCCTGCGGCTAAAAGCGGCTTCTGCGTCTTCAGCCCTGCGACAACGCTGTCAAGACTAATGCCGTTTGTGTCGGTGATAACTCCGCCTGCCTCCTTAACCATCAGGCAACCGGCCGCAAAGTCGAAACTCCTTGATGGTGCAGGAGTTACAAACACGCTGACAGCGCCATAGGAGACGAAGGCAAGATCAAGTGCAGTGGAGCCGAGACAACGCGTCCTCCTTGCCTCGGCAAGGAGTCTCATTATCTTTGGGACATCTCTTCCGGGCATCTGCGCTTCGTAGGCGATAAGATAAAACAGATCATCGTCCTGGCTGCGAATGCGGTCTCCGTTGAAAAATGCGCCCCCGCCTTTCTCCGCCCAAAATTCATCGCCTGTGAGTAGATTTATGATATATGCCAGTATGAGGTCTCCGAAGGTCTCTCCGTCGCAGACCGCTATCGACGTGCAATAAAAGGGGATCCCGTTGACGGCATTCCTGCTTCCGTCGATAGGATCGATAATGACCTGCGGCCCGCCGCCCAGGATGTCCTTGAGCCCGTACTCTTCAGAGATGATGCTGAGCGGCTCCCGTAATTCTTCAAGACAGCCGATGATTATATCCTCGGCTGTCTTGTCGATACGGTAAGTCTTGTCGCCTCCGGCACCTTTGCCGATGACCTCGGAAGTGAATGGACGCATGCGTGTAGTCCCCAATTCAGAAAAAAGCCGGCTGCCGATCTGTCGCAGGTTTTGGACCTTCATTACACCCATTATACCCCACAATCGAAGCATTGACAATGGTTTGTGGTAGATATATTATAATCAATGATGAAGAAAGGCGACCTATCCAAACTCGTGCGGCCCAATGTTCGCGCCCTCAAGGCCTATGAGGCAAAGGAAATTCCTTGCAGGGTTAAACTCGACGCCAATGAAAGCCCGTACTCACCCTTGCCGCCGGAGAAGATTTTTTCAAATAAAGATGTACTCTGTTCATTAAACAGGTACCCCGATCCGGAAGCCAAGGCTTTGAAGAAGGCCTTTGCAAAGGCCCTTAAGGTCACAGACAAAGACCTTCTCTTCGGCAACGGCTCCGACGAGCTGATTTATTATCTGATAACAACCTTCGGAGGCCCGGTGCTCTTTCCGACCCCTACTTTCGTTATGTACGGCGTCATAGCGCAGGCCCTCGGCGAGAAGCCAATCGGAGTTCCACTGGACGCCACTTTCGATCTTGATATGGACCGGATGCTTGCAATTATAAAAAAAGATAAGCCCAAACTGGTATTCCTCAGCTCCCCCAACAATCCCACGGGAAATTGTTATTCAGCCGACAGGATACTGAAGGTCATCGAAGCATCGAAGGGCATCGTCGTTGTGGATGAGGCATACCAGCCTTTTTCGAGTAGCCGGGGCTTCCTTCCACTTCTCAAAGACTACAAGAATCTCATCATCCTCAGGACCATGAGCAAGATCGGGTTTGCTGCACTGCGCGTGGGATACATGATCGCTGACGAGATATTGATAAATGAGGTCAACAAGGTGAGGCTGCCTTATAACCTCAACGCACTGTCTCAGACTGCAGCACTCGAAGGAATAAAGAACAAGAAGGTCGTCGATGCCCGGATCAGAGCGATTACCGACGAGCGGGAACGACTTTTCGATGAACTTGCCGCGCTTGAGGGAGTGACACCCTTCCCGTCCGAGGCGAATTTCATACTTTTCAAAGTGACCGACCCTGAAAAAATATTCCAGGGACTTCTGAAGCAGGGCGTGCTCATAAAGAACATGGACAGGGTGATAGGCCATGCAATGCGCGTTACCATCGGCAGTCGCGCTGAAAATACTATTTTTATTGATGCCCTGGAAAAGGTTCTTAATAAGTAGCCTAAAATCGGACAGAGCAGAACATAGGAGGCATAATGAGGACCGCGAAAGTTCAAAGGAAGACCAAAGAGACAGACATCTCCCTTCAGATAAATCTGGACGGCAAGGGTTCATATGATATCAACACTTCAATTCCATTCCTGGACCACATGCTGAACCTGTTTGCATTTCATGGCGCAATGGACCTGAAGATCAAAGCGAAAGGCGATATCGAAATCGATTATCACCACCTAATGGAAGACATGGGCATTACGCTCGGCGAGACGCTGAAAAAAGCACTCGGAGATAAAAAGGGAATCAAGCGTTACGGCCGCGCTACCATTCCGATGGACGAAAGCCTGGCAACGGTCGTCATCGATATAAGCGGGAGACCTTACCTGGTTTACAATGTGAAGCCGCCTAAGGGAGCATTGAAGGACCTTGAAATATCTCTCTTCGAGGATTTTTTCAGGGCGCTGACCAGCCATGCGATGATCAACCTGCATGTAAACCTTGAGTATGGCCGCGACCTGCACCACATCATCGAGGCAGTATTCAAAGCCTTCGGGCGTGCGCTGCGTGAAGCCGTGACCGTCGATAAAAACTCTAAAGTTCTCCCTTCAACAAAAGGGAAACTTTAAGACTTAGTAGTCACTAATTGCGGTTGATATAAATGTGCACGCAATTCTTCATTTCGCTACTGGTTAAGACTGCCATGACGAACACTGAAGGATCCGATCTTGTTCTTTGCATTGATCCAGCAAGGAATAAATAGTTACCGGGACGAAGATTGAGAAAATAAAAGAGATGTCAGCGTTTAAATAGATACGGGCTTCCTACGATTCTTGCAACTTGGTGTTGGTTCAAAATTCCTACATATATAATATCCAGGGGGGGCTCCCAATCTATCATAGAATCTTATAATCTCCATAACAGCATGTTGGACTCAGGGTAAAGTTTATTTCTGGCTAATCATTGACACAATTCATATAGGCATCCCCAACAAGCCTTCAGGAAGAATATATTACCCTCCCGATCATTCAGAAATTAACTCAGTGGCTGTACCAATAGTAAAATTTATATCCTGAACTATTTCTTTAGGCCTCTACGAAGCCAAACGAGAGAAGGTTGCAACTTGAGGGTTGAAGTCGGCTTTACTGTAATTAGCCATTGATAACCATAGGCTAGGTTTAGCGGCAAGGTCCACCATAATTGAACCGATGAGCGTGATAACCTCTTTGCTATGCTTGTAAGAGAATAAAAACGCTCATTTGCATACTGGAAGCCAGCTAAGAGTTCAGCCACACTCATCCTCTTAGGCTGATAAACAACGGCATCGCGACTGTTATAATTGCTCCAGTCTCGCGTTAATATACGGCCTTCGGTTTCCATCTTCCGAAACAGTGGTGTGCCGGGGAATGGAGTCAAAATGTTGAAGGTTGCATTCTGAACCCCCGCCATTTCCAAAAAATCAATGGTGTCCTTGAATATCTCCAGCGTATCATAATCAAATCCAAAAACAATTCCAGCTTGCACGGCAATCCCATGCGAATGTATGCATTTAATAATCTGGGAATATTCTTCCACCCGATTGAATCCCTTATTCATTTCACTTATGCTTAGCTGAGAGATAGACTCCAACCCCAAAAACAACTGCTTGCATCCACTCTGAGCTGCAGCCTCCAAAAATTCATCATCTTGTCCTGCATGAATACTTGCCTGACTACTCCACCACTTTCGATAAGGAGCGATAGCGCGAAACAATTTCTTCGCGTACACCGGATCGCCGATGATGTTATCATCCCAAAAGATAACNNTGCGCAGTTTGTGGCGATACATAACGCTTACTGTGCAGAAATCGCATTGGTTAGGACATCCTCGAGTCGCAAAAAGCACTCCATTGGTGTGGTCACGTCTATGGAATAATTCTCTACGAGGAATGGGAACATTTTTGAGAGACGGTGCATTGGTTTGTTGATACAGGCGAATATAAGATCCCGTTTCAAAGCTTTTCAAGAATGCTTCCCATAAACCTTCTGCTTCTCCAATAAATATTACATCAGCGTGTTGGCGGGCCTCTTCAGGCACCAGCGTAACATGTGGACCGCCCATCACAATACATTTTCCTCGTGACCTAAAACGTGCAGCGATGTCATAGGCATGATATGCACTTGGCGTATGAAATGTAATTCCCACCACATCTACTTCAACGTTCCAATCAATTTCTTCAACTTCTTCATCAACGTGAATCACATCCCACCCGGGCGGAACTCTAGCTGCCAGATAAGGCATGGTAATCTGTTGAAAATTGAGAAAACGGGCCTTCCTTACCTTCCTAATTTCCTGCGATGAAGCCGTTATCAATAGAAGTCTTCGCATAAATCCCTTCAGCGGTTCAATTCTGATCTAAAACGTTCAACAAGCTACTATACCTATCTGGATGACTTCCGCGACGGACTTTATTCAACCAAACGCGCGGGTAGCCAATTTCTGGTCATGTCCGACAATAGTAGCATATAAAGCTGACCCTTAACACCGCTCCGATTGCCCCCATGGAAGGGATGCGTTGACCTTAACGTTGCATAACTTATCGGATCAAGCAGCGTGTTTCAGTCGTTCAAGATAATGGAGGATCCTATTTCTCACAACAGGATTGGCAC
>PMYY01000184.1:7030-9162 GCA_003170655.1 Nitrospiraceae bacterium | reverse complement strand
TATCTAACGTTAGATTTTTATATGCGGGGAGGCTTATCGCAGACGGAAGCTTCGGAACGTAATATGAAGCGGAACCGAAGTCCGGTCTGAAGCTACTGCCAATAAAAATCCAGAACTGCCAAAGGAGGCTGTAATGAAGGGAAACAAAAAACTTATCGACACCATGAATTCGCTGCTCGCCGACGAATTGACCGCCATCAACCAGTATATGGTCCATGCGGAGATGAGCGACAACTGGGGGTATGAGAAACTTCACAAATCCGTGGAAAAACGCTCCATCGATGAGATGAAACACGCTGAAAAACTGATCGCAAGGATACTGTTTCTCGAAGGCATTCCCATTGTTAGCAATTTGAAAACAATGCATATAGGCGCAGAAATCCCAAAGCAGATTAACAACGACCACGCTCTGGAAATGGACGCCGTCAAGGCATATAATGCTGCCATAATGCTTGCAGGCGAAGTGGGAGACTTTGCAACACGCGACCTGCTCGAAAGCATTCTGAAGGATGAAGACAGGCACATCGATGAAATCGAGGCCATGACCGACCAGATTAGCCAGATGACCCTGCAGGTTTTCCTGTCCACCCAGCTAGCATAATTATTCGGTAATCGGGCGCCGCGACAGCACCTTAGTGAGTCGCGGTGCTCCCGATTTTACTCCATCTCAACAAGCCTACATATAAACGATCCTGACTAGAATATACTGAACTTGAAATACTTCTTGGGATGGTCTTTGATGTCCTTTGTAAGGTCCTTGAGTTCCAGAACAACTTGATTCAGCCCTGTAACCGAATCCTTAAGCTGCTGCGCCAACTCTTCATCCTTGACCATCTTGCCTGCAACGCCCTTGCCGGCTTCGATGCCTTCGAGCACCGCAGAAAGCTGGTGTGATGCCTTGTCGAGGTTGTCGTACAGCGAAGGATCGGAAAGTAGTTTCTGCAGGGACCCGTTGCCCTTATTTAATTTTGCGCTGAATTCGTCAAGAGATGTAGCTGCATCGGACAGCTTCGCATACACCGTCGGATCTTTTATAAACTGCTTGAGCGATCCCCTGGAGGTTTCATACTCCTTCAGGCTCGCGGAAAGAGACCTTGTCGACTCTTTTAAATTGTTGTACAGGGCGGGATCATTGAGGAACTTGCCGATTGAACCCTCGCTCTTATCAATCTTTTCGATGAACGCGCTCAGCTTCTGGACAATATCCGTAACCTTCGAAAGCGACTCTGCCGTCTCGTCGACTATGTCCTTGATCTCGAGCTGCACCTTCCCCTTGATTACATCCCCTGGCTTGATAACTTGGCTGTTATTCGAACCGTTGCTGACCTCGACATACTTATCGCCGAGAAGCCCCATGGTCATGACCGTAGCGATGGAATCCTTCCTTACATAGTCGATATCTTTCTTGTCGATCGAAAGCGTAACGAGGGTTCCGTAGTCGGGATTGAGACTAATGTCCTTCACCGATCCGACTTCCACACCCGACAACCATACAGGCGATCCATTGCGCAGGCCGCGGACATCTTTGATCTGGGCGAATATATGGATCTTAGGTGAAAAAAGGGTCTCGATGCTTCCAGCAAAAAACACTGTCAGAAAAATCACTACCAGGGCAGCTGTGACTACTGCACCCACTCTGAGCTTCGACCACATAAGCTGCTTTTTCAAATCAAACATTGCATTGCCTCGCAGCGCGCCATTTAATCAAACTCGCACCTGAACTCATTCAGGAACTCCTGTATGTCAGGATTCTCTGATTGTAGCAGACCGGACCGGTCTCCATCAAAGATAATTCTACCGTTCTGCAAGAAAAGGAATCTTTTCGCAACCTTGAAAGCATCTACTACCTTGTGCGTCACTATGATCATCCCTGTACCGTCCTTGCACAGCTCATTAATCAGCCGACAGATCCGATCGGCATTGACGGGATCAAGCCCGGTTGTGGCCTCATCATACAGGAACATCTTCGGCTCGAATGCGGCAAGAGATCTCGCTATCGCCACCCTCCTATGCATGCCTCCGCTCAGTTCATCGGGCATCAGGTCGATGGCATCACTGACGTCGACAACCTTGAGAAGTTCCTTGACCTTCGAGTCTATCTCCGCCTCCGAGGCGTCTGTAAACTCCCTGAG
>PMYY01000184.1:0-7001 GCA_003170655.1 Nitrospiraceae bacterium | reverse complement strand
ATCGGGCCTGATAAGCCCGAGCATCAGCTTGAGGATAGTCGTCTTGCCCTCTCCGCTGCCACCCAGAATTGCAACCCTTTCATCCTCTCCGATTGACAAGGAAGTGTTTTTCAGAACAGGCCTCGGACCGTAGCCGAATGTGACGTTCTCCAGCAAGATCATACCGAAAACCCGAGTGCATAGAGCAATATTCTCGTGAGGACAAAATCCGCGATTATGATCATCACAATAGACAGGACAACCGCCGACGTCGTCGAACGCCTGAGCCCGACAGCCCCACCGCGCGTCGAGAGTCCCTTGTAACAGCTGATGGCAGATATGATAAACCCGAAAACAAATGGTTTGAAGGCCCCGGAGAAAACATTCTGAAACGTGAGTTCGTTCTGTATCGATGTCCAGTAAACATAACCGCTCTGATGACTGACGAAGACCGCAATGTAATATGCACCCAAAAGAGAAGCTGCATCTCCAATAAGTGTCAGCGCAGGAAGCATGATGATGGAACTGAGTATCCTGGGAGTTACCAGCTTCTTTATTGGATCGACCCCGAAGACCCTGAGCGAGTCCACCTGGTGGCCGAGTATCATGAGACCCAGCTCCGATGCCATTCCAGCCCCGACCCTCCCGGAGTAAACAAGAGCGGCGGCAACCGGCCCTATCTCCCGGATGATCGAAATACCCACTACCTTTCCGGTATACATCTTCAGCCCCATTACGGAGAGTTCGGCAGCGAGCTGAAGCGAAAGGGCCATGCCTATAAATAGTGAAACCAGACAGACTATAAGGAGAGAACCGGCCCCGGCGTAGTCCATCTGATCGATGAAGTCGCGGAAGTAAAAAGGACGCCGGACTACACCCAGCAGCCCTTTTGCCGACAAGATGTAAAAGTCCTGCAGCCCGTCGATAGATTTTTTTAAATCTATATTCATTTCAAATAAGTCCTATTTGTTTTTTTACTCCGGCACACGCTTCCATCTGCGGTGAATCCACAGCCATTCAGCAGGATGTTCCCTGATATAGTTTTCGATATAGCTGCTGAATTTCTTCGTGTCTTCGATAAGCGCCTTTTCTTCGTCCTTTTCCTGTGACAAGGGCACTTCCGGATAAAGTGTCCCTATGTACCGATTCCCTTCACGATGGATGAAAGCCGGGAGTACGGCCGCCCCCCTCTTCCGCGCGATGATGGCCGGTATCTTCATAGTCCATGCTCCGCGTCCCAGGAAATCTATTATATACCCTTCTTCGGGCAGAACAGCCTGGTCCATGAGGACACCGACCATCCCGTTATTCCGCAACACTGACAGGATCGCCATAAGAGCCCCCTGTTTGTATATAATCCTGTTTCCGTAGCGCGCCCTGGTCTTTTCAACAAGCCTGTTCAGATAGGGATTGTTCTGTGCCCGAGCAATGACAGCTAAAGGAGCGACACGGGCTCCAAAGCCGAGGGCGGTCAATTCCCAGTTCCCGCAATGCCCGGTTATAAACAGTATCCCCTTTCCCCTCTCCTTCGCCTTGAGGTAATTATCAAAGCCAACAACCTCTATAGAATCGATCAGCCGTCTGCCAAGGCCAAAATATATCTTGATAATCTCGGCAAGCGACCGGCCCAGATTCATGAAGCTCTTTCGGACGACCTGGGCTGGAGATGCGTCGATCTTCAGAGCGCCCGCCTCTACAGCCTTCTCGACATTATCGATAGCTATCTTTCGTCTGCTTCCCCACAGGACATAAAAAACAAATCCGAGAAGCTCGCCGGCCTTGAGAGCTAAAGTCATGGGCAGCATAGCAAAAGGGAATGCTAAAACCAGCACGGTCCCGGCCTCAAGGAGCCACTTAATCTTCTTCACTTGTCCCCGTTTCCGCCGTCCTTCTTTTCCTGGTTTTCATCTTCTTTTTCTTTATCTTTCTTCTTTTCAAGTGCCTTCGATATTTCCTCAAACCGCTTCATGATAAGGTAATTCACGGTGCCCTCAGGATACGTGCCGTCCTCATTCAGTTCACCTGCGGGCATTCCGGTGAGGAATTCGAGTCCCTCTTCAACCTTCGATATGGCGTAAATGGAAAAAATACCCTCCTTTACCGCATCGATCACTTCCTGTTTGAGCATCAAGTGTTTTACATTTCGCTGCGGGATGATAACACCATGGCTTCCATCAAGTCCTCTGATCTTGCAGAGGTGATAAAACCCTTCGATCTTTTCGTTAACGCCTCCAATGGGCTGTACATCCCCGTTCTGGTCCATAGACCCGGTAAGGGCATAGCTCTGCTTGAGCGGCACGCCGGAAATGCTGCTCAAAAGCGCATAAAGCTCGGCGCAGGTGGCACTGTCACCTTCGATCATCTCGTAAAGCTGCTCGAAGGTGATCGAGGCAGAAAGGCTGATGGGCTTGTGCACAGCGTATTTGCTTCCAAGGTAGCTCGTGATGATCATGATGGCCTTTTCATGAATGCGGCCGCTCATCTTCGTCTCGCGCTCGATATTGACTACACCCGCCCTACCAACATATGACTTGGCTGAAATCCTGGACGGTTTCCCGAAACTGTAATCTCCGAGGTCGAGCACCGCAAGACCGTTTACCTGGCCGACCTTCTCGCCTGAAGTATTTACGATGAGGGTATCCTCGACCATCATCTCCTGGAGAATGTCCTCGATCCGGCTTACACGATAAACCCTTTCCTCAAGGGCCTTGACAACGTGCTCGCCGGTTACTATCCGACTGCCCTCTTTGCCGGCCCAAAGGTTGGCTTCCCTCATGAGATCGGCTATTTCGCTGAACCGTGTCGAAAGCTTGTTCTTGTGCGCGGCAAGCCTCGACCCGTATTCGACTATCTTCGACACGCCTGCCCTATCGAAGGGCAGCAACTCCTCTTCCTTCTGGCATGACGCGATGAAAGCGGCATACTTGGCCATGGTTTCAGGAGTCCGTTCCATCCGGCTGTCGAAGTCGGCCTTCACCTTGAAAAGCTCGCGATACTCGTCGTCGAGATTGTAGAGCATATAATAGAGATACGGTATGCCGCTCAGGATAACTTTTACATCAAGAGGTATCGCCTCGGGTTTGATTCCCGATGTGCTCATTAGCCGGTACTGCTCCCAGACGTCTTCAACCCTGATCTCGCGGTTCTTGATGGCCCTCTTCAGGCTGTCGTATGAAAATATATTCTTCAGCAGATCAAGGGCGTTGATGACGATATAACCGCCGTTGGCCCTGTGCAGCGAACCCGCCCTGATCATCGTAAAGTCGGTCAATGCCATGCCGTACTGGACCTTGTATTCGAGTTTACCGAAGAGGTTCAGATAGGTCGGGTTGCTCTCGAAGACGACTGGAGCGCCTTTTTTCTCGCCGTTGTTGACGATAACGTTTACGACGTAACGGGCGAAAGAGGTCTCCTGCTTGGGCATCTTCAAAAAGGGCAACGGCGGCGGAGCCTGTTCCTCGGTCGTCTTGAAGTCTTCGAGATGAGAGAGTATGTCTTCCTTCACGGCCTCCAGGTAGGTCTGTATCTTCACGTGTTCAAGGTATTTTTCCCTGAGTTCATCTATGAAGTGCCCGACGGCACCGAGAGCAACTTGGCGTTCGAGTCTGGCGAGCATTTCCCGCAGGAGTTTCTCTTCCTGGCGCACTGAACGGCCGATATCATTCAGCTTTTCCTGCAGGCTCTTGCCGATCTCTTCAGCTCTCGCCTTTGAATTTTCATCAAGGGCCGCAAATTCCTCCTCGGTCAGAGGCTCGCCCGTTTTCTTGACCGGGACTATGAACAACCCCTGGGCACCGCGCCTGATGGCAAATCCCTTTGCAAGCGCTTCTTCTTCAAGGCTCGAAAAAAGGTCCTTCTGTTTCCGCTGAAACTCTTCTACTATCTTGTTGCGCTGTTGCTCGTAATCTTTTGATTCGAAGACCTTCGGGATTTCGACCGTAAGGCTCTTGATGAGATCGCTCATGTCCTTCTGGAATACAACGGCATTCCCCGGCTCCATCGATATTGCTGACGGTGCATCCGGGTCCTTAAAATTATAAACATAACACCAGTCATTCGGTACCGGTTCCTTGGCGGCCTTATCAGTCAGGATGGTCCTGATCGCCCGAGACTTTCCAGTACCTGCCTCACCGAGGGCAAAGATGTTGTAACCTTTATTGTCGAGGGAAAGGCCGAAATCGATGGACTTGAGCGCCCTCTCCTGGCCTATGAGCCCTCCAAGATCAAGAATCTCCGCAGTAGTCTCGAATGGGAAAAAGCCGGGTTCGCAGCATTGGTAAAGATCCTGAATCGATAGTTTGACGGCCACGAGTTCCTCCTAAAAAAATATGCAAGGGCGGGATAATCAGCCCCTGCATTAATTATTTATTTCGCCCTTGGATGGTGGTCTAGATAGGCCTTCCTTATCCGGTCGGCAGACACCTTCGTATAAATCTGAGTTGTCGATATGTCGGCATGGCCGAGCATCTTCTGCACCGACCTCAGGTCCGCCCCCCCGTCCAGGAGATGCGTAGCAAAGGAGTGTCTGATGCTGTGCGGCGTAATCTTCAACCCCGCCAGATTACCGAGTTTCTTCAAGGCCTGCCAGAACCTCTGCCTTGTCATAGGCATGCCCCTGCCGGTCAGATACAGGAAAGGAGATTGCCGTCCCTTAAGCAAAGAGGGCCTTAATTCCAGCATATACTTTTTTATCTTGTTGGCAGCCCGCTTGTTCATCGGCACTATCCGTTCCTTCGCTCCCTTGCCTAAGACCCGGAGAAATCCCGCTTCAAAGTTCAGGTCGTTGATCTTGATGGATATGATCTCACTCACCCTGAGTCCCGAGGAATACATCAGTTCGAGCATCGCCGCATCACGAACATATCTTTCACCCTTTACCTCGGTCTCAAGGAGAGTCTTGATATCATCGAAGCTGAGCGCCTTGGGAAGCCTATCCCACTGTTTGGGGTTTCGCAGGGTTTCGGTAGAGTCCTCAGAAATGATCTTTTCGGTAATCATGTAACGGGAAAAACTTTTCACCGAAGAGATGAAACGGCAGACACTCGCGGTAGAGTATCCGCCGTCTTTGAGTCTGCCCAGGTAATCTACTATGTCTTCCCGGGTAAATGCCTGCTGCGCCCTGCCCCGCTCGCCCAAGAACGTGAAAAAACCTTTCAGGTCCAGGACATACGAATCTACGGTATTGCGGGACAGCCCTCTTTCGATCGAGAGATATGATATGAAAGACTCAAGCACATCCACAGACCTTTTTCTCTCCCCTGCATTCTTCGAGGCCTGAAAGGATTTTCATCTTGTCGTACATTACACCGGCAATTTCGAGGAGATGCTTAGTGTCTTCCATGTTATATATCAGGAGCCGTTCCATTGCTTCGGCACTGCCCCGTTTGGCCTGTTCCCAGAGTTTTACGGCGTCGTAGCCGTTCAGGCCCCTGACGCACTCCTCGCGGTCAATGCCGAGCATCTGCTCCAGTTTCTTGAGCCCCCCATTCATCTCCAGCCTGCGAGCTGTGAAACAGAGATCGAAATGAGGAATATCGAATTTTATTCCAGGAAATGTCCTGATAAGAAAGGGCACATCGAAAGCTGCCCCGTAAAAGGTAATCAGGTATTTATAGCGTGAAAGTTCACGGTTAAGATTCTCGACAGTCAGGTTCTCGCCCCTTACAAAGCAGCGGCAGTCATGTCCGTCGTAAAGCCCGACAACGGTAGCGTAACCGCCAGATCCCGGCTGTAGCCCATTTGTCTCGATATCGAGGCAGACCGCACCCTCTCCGAATATATCGAAAAGGCGCCAGTGCTCTCTGCGTTTCAGTATCCTGGCAAAATATTCTGCGTTTCCGACCCCGAGTTCGATAGATGCGCGGGTCAGCAGGTCGTCATAGGCGATTTTTCTTTCAGGGCTGATGCCTTCGATCTCTTTTAACCTCAGAAAATCATCCCAGGTAAGTATGCCCCTCCTCCAGAGGCTGCGCTCGAGTTTTTCCCCTATGCCGTTAAGCAGGGAAAAGGTATGGCGTATCACAGAATGCTCCTTCTTTTTTTTGTTTCTATTATACCTTTTATGCAAAACCATAACAAATAGGCTGGGAATAGGCTGGAAAACGCGCCGGCAGAATAAAGAATTCCCAGGTGTCCAGCGAGCACAAAAGTACTAATCTCTGTTACCAAATAGCGCCGTAAAGCCCCGGAATTTATTCCTGGGGATAACAAGGTGTAGGTTTATAATGCTTTGTATGCGGGATTTATCCCGTAAATTCTTTCATCGAGGGGTTGACAAACCCCTGCTGTTGACATATGTATATGATGGACAGTCCGAAATGAAGAAAAGTATCGAATTCAAACTGCGCACTTCCAGTGCTCACCAGCGGTTATTGCTCAAACTGCTGGATAAGGGCAAGGGTATCTATAATCTAGGTCTGTCTGAATGCAAGAAGCGACTGAACCGACTCCGGTCCGACAAGGAATATCAGACATTCAACTCTCTGCGGCATGACCTCAAAAGGGCTAATCTGCCGACAAAGCAGGTCGACCAACTCCTCAGGGACATTGTAACCAAGCGATACTTGTGATCAATGTTCGTCCGATCGGGATGACCGATGAAAAGGCGAAGCAAGTGAACCTGACTATCGCTGAGCATAACCAGTCTCTTATCAGCAAGTCCCTTGCCGGAGGCAAGCCCACTAACAGGCTCCGGCTTAAGCATGCAGTCCCAAGCATAATTGAGTTTCCTACTGGCAATAAGACTGTGGAGATGATACGGGAGTTGGGGCTGTATGGCCAGTTCCAGTCTTGTATCGATATGGGGCCGAAGCACTTTGCCGCGTTTCTGCGCGGCGAGCATTATTCTATCGCCATCCTGCAGCCTATCTTCGACAGGTTGAAAGAGTACGCCGATGAACTCCGGATCCTCCAGCGCAAGCTGGACAGGCAGAGACGCGCAAACAACCCCGACAACTACAACACCAACGGGATGATCAGAAAAGGTAAGTGTCTCAGATGGAAGCGGTCTCAGGGTTACATCG
>PMYY01000232.1 GCA_003170655.1 Nitrospiraceae bacterium | reverse complement strand
GTATTATGAGAGGAAACTCAAGAGCAACAATCGTTTTGGGCGGCCACTTAGGAAGACAGAGGCGATATGTGCAGTGGCAATAAAACTGATCAAGGTGATCTTTGCCTTGCTGAGAGATGAAAGAATGTTTACCGCTAAGGCACCAGAGTTGGCGTTAGCGGCATAGGCTGAATAAACAAGTTGTGGTGGAAGGAGGACCGTAGTTCCTTGTAAGCATTGAGGCCTGAGCGAATTAGCTTGGTCAACTTCCACCGCTCTTTAGATCTGAATAAGGTAAGTTGGGCTAAAGGCTCGTAGAACAAAAGAGGTTAGATAAAGGGACCAAAGGCTGGAAGAGCACCACAACTAAAAAAATTAACAGGTTGTAATTTTTTGCTTCATAAACTTCGTTAGAAGAGGGAGGATATTATGAAAAAGTCTCTCGGGGCCAAGACACTCGCTCAGCCGACACCCGTTTGGGTCATAGGGAGCTATGACGCGCACGGCAAACCGAATATCATGACTATCGCGTGGGGCGGGATATGCTGCTCACAACCACCGTGCGTCACCATTTCTTTACGCAAGGCAACGTATACCTACGAATGCATTAAGGAGCATAAAGCATACACTGTTAATATCCCTTCCGCTGCGATG
This sequence comes from Nitrospiraceae bacterium, assembly GCA_003170655.1. Lineage (GTDB taxonomy): Bacteria > Nitrospirota > Thermodesulfovibrionia > Thermodesulfovibrionales > Dissulfurispiraceae > Fen-1308. Next base: position 2,676 of record PMYY01000232.1, on the reverse strand, counting down.
GCGAAGGAGGCGGATTATGTGGGCACAATTTCGGGAAGAAATGTCGATAAGTTTTCGATGACAAAGCTGACTCCTATTCGAAGCGAGATGGTTGACGCTCCGTACATTCAGGAATTTCCTGTTGTGATCGAGTGCAGAGTTCTTCATACGTTTGAGATCGGGCTCCACACACAATTTATTGGTGAGATTATGGACGTCAAGGCCGAAGAGTCGGTATTGGGCGAACAGGGCGTTCCGGATATGCTGAAGGTCAAGCCCTTTGTTTTTGATACCGGTCAATCGGCCTATTATGAAATAGGCCAGCGCATTGGCAAAGCATTTTCGATTGGCAAAAAGGCGTAGATTTAATCGGAATAGTTCCGATAATTAAGGAGCATTAACCATGTCAAAAGTTCTGATCCATCCTGCAACCTACGATAATGTCCATGAAGCCATAGACCGGGTGTTTGAACTCTTTCCCATGAGGGTTAAAGGAAAAGAGGTCTTGCTAAAACCAAATGTGCTCCGCGCGTCATCGGCACAGGAAAGCATCGTTACCCACCCTGCCGTTCTTCGTGCTGTCGTGGAGAAAATGGAGGCAATGGGTGCCACCTCCATCGTTGTAGGTGACAACCCTGGACTGTTCAGCTACGGTGCAAATGAGGAGACCTTCACAAAGACAGGCCTGATGCAGGCAGCCAAGGGCCATTACAAAAACATCGGTGACGATTCCCGGAAGGTTGATTTCAATACTAAATTCATGCCTACCGTGAGCGTATCCAGTGCTGTCCTTGACGCCGATATCGTTATTAGCCTTCCAAAATTCAAAACACACGGTTTGACGGTGCTGACCGGAGCAATAAAGAATAGTTACGGCATTTTGCCCGGTGCCCAGAAGGCCATGCTTCACAAGGCCGCCGGCAGCCCTGAACGCTTCCATGAAGTAGTTGTGGACGTCTTCCGACTCAGGGTGCCTGATTTCTTTATCGTAGATGCAGTGGTCGGCATGGAAGGCAACGGTCCGGCCTCTCCTGATCTTAGAAATATCGGACTGATCCTTGCCTCTGACAATGCTGTTGCCATCGATGCTGTTATTGCAACGATGATGGGCTGTGACCCCGGCCGCCTACGGTTCCTTCAGAAAGCAAAAGAGGCAGGTCTGGGCGACTATGATCTCAATTCGATCGAAGTTATTGGAGAGCTGAAGCCGTTGCCCGATTTCAAGCTTCCTCCCCTGGGCGGGGAGGCGATACTGCGCAATGAAGCCATGCAATCGATAATCCACGACCGGACCCTTCTTCGACCGGGAGCAGATCCCGTCAAGTGCACGGGTTGTGGCACGTGTATTGATCACTGTCCGATGTCTGCCTTATCCCTCATTGAGAATATTCCCCAGGTCGATGCTGCCAGGTGCATTGCCTGTTTTTGCTGTCAGGAAATGTGTCCTGAGCAGGCCATCGCTTTGAGATAAATCTGAAGAATATCCCGTTATGATGAGAAATTTGAACAGATGAGTCTGTTATAAGAGTTCTAATTGAAGGAGGAAAATCATGAAAGTCATCGCAATTAATGGAAGCCCAAGAAAGAAATGGAACACTGCGACATTACTGGAGAAGGCTCTTGCAGGTGCTGCCTCCCAGGGAGCTGAAACAGAACTGATGCATCTCTATGATCTCAACTACAAGGGATGCATAAGCTGCTTCGCCTGTAAAACCATAGGTGGTAAAAGTTATGGTAGGTGCGCCGTTCAGGACGACCTGACTGGTATCTTCAGTAACATTGAACAGGCTGATGCCGTCATACTAGGCTCCCCCATCTATTTTGGGGCTGTTTCCGGAGAGATGAAATCATTTCTGGAGAGGTTATTATTTCCGTATTCAACATATACGGATCCTCCCGGATCGCTTTTTCCCGGAAAGATAAAGACGGGGTTTATCTACACGATGAATGTCTCGGAGGAGATGATGCAGGGAATGGGGTACTCGCACCAGTTCAAGTTGCATGAGATGACACTGCAGAGGATATATGGGGCTTCTGAGTATATGTGTAGTTTTGATACCTATCAGTTTGACGACTATTCAAAGGTAGTTGCAACACGCTTTGATCCTGTAAAGAAAGCGAAGAGGCGTGCTGAAACATTCCCTGTTGATTGTGAACGCGCCTTCCAGATGGGTGTGAGGGTTGCTTCTAAAGAAGGAACCGATACATGCTCTTGCCGAGTCACGCACAAAGGAGGCACTAATGATGAGGATCGGCAGCACGACCATATACGAAACGCTATCAGAAATGATAGATCCCAGTCACTCATGCTTGATTGTCTGGGATGGTGAAAGCACTTGCCGCCGCACGAATAATCAACGAACCTAAAACAGGGGCTAAGTGCAAACTCTCAAGCATGATAGCTCAACCAATACACTAATCTGGAGTTATAGGAGATCAATGGAGTTGTTGTATGGGCGATAAAACGAGTTATTCGAACCTCGGCGCTGTGGTTTCGGTGCGCGGCAGTGTTGTAGACATACAGTTCGATACGCACTTGCCACCGATCTACTCGTTGCTGCACGCGAATGAGGGTAAAATAGCCATAGAAGTCTTAGCTCAACTCGATGCGCACCACGTACGTGGAATCGCGCTGACTCCTACCCAAGGTCTCGCTCGCGGTATCGTGGTGGAAGACACTGGCGGGCCGTTGAAGGC
>PMYY01000131.1 GCA_003170655.1 Nitrospiraceae bacterium | reverse complement strand
AAACAGCAAAAGAGATTCTGGGTGCCTTCTCGTAGTGTCTGAATCGCAGGTCTAAATAATATATGAAACCAGTAGGAGCAACATATGAATATTATTTACATGCCTGGGTGGCGGGACGAGGACTTGGAGATGGTCCGAAATCTTGCATCTGCGGGGGACCTTCGGTATCATGAAATTGAGCGGTAAACTGTTTGTTTCAAAACAGAATTTCCAACGGTTAAAACGCATGAAAAGAACCCTGACTCATAAGATATTGGAATCCCATCTTGCAGAGGGCGATATGCACGCAGATGCGGAGATTGGCGTCAGGATAGAACACGCCCTGCTTCAGGACGCGACCGGGACTCTAGCCATGCTGTGGAGTTCGAGGCCCTAGGCCTCGATCGGGTGAGGGTCGAGTTGGCGGCCCACTATGTGGACCACAACTTGCTGCAGACAGACAGCAAGATTGCCGATGATCACAGGTTTCTCCAGACCGCTGCCGCGAGGTACGGGATCCATTTCAGCAGGCCTGGCAACGGGGTTTCTCACCAGGTTCATATGGAGCGCTTCGGCGTCCCGGGCAAAACGCTTTCGGGCGCCGATAGTCATACCCCTGGGGCTGCCGGCATTCCCACGCTCGGAATTGGCGCTGGCGGCCTGGACGCGGCCCTCGCCATGGCATGGTATCCCTATTTTTTACCCTGCCCGAAGGTGCTCGGGGTCAGGCTCATCGGCAAGCTTCCGGATTGGGTTAGCGCCAAAGACGTTATTCTGGAGATGCTCAGACGCCGCAGCGTCGGAGGATCATTGAATATTACGGTCCCGGAGCGAAATCACTGTCCGCAACAGACCGCGAGACCATCGGCAACATGGGCACGGAAACAGGCGCAACAAGCTCCATCTTTCCGTCCGATGGGAGGACGAGGAGTATCTGGTTGCACAAGGACGGGTAGATGCATGGATACCTCTTGCCGCAGACGATGGAACTGAGTATGACGAGCAGGATGAGATCGACCTTTCAAAGATCGAACCGCTCATAGCCAGGCCGTCGTCTCCGGGTAATGTTGTCACCGTCCATGAAGTGGCTGGAATCAAGGTGGACCAGGTGATCGTAGGGAGCAGCGTTAATTCATCTTTCAGGGACCTGATGGTAACGGGGAAGATGCTCGAAGGCCACCGCGTTCATCCGGCTGTCAGCTTCCATGTTAATCCCGGCAGCCGTCAGGTGCTCGAAAACGTCGCCCAGTCAGGCGGCTTGATGGCGTTTATTTCGTCGGGGGTGCGGCTGCATGAACCGGGCTGCCAGGGATGCATCGGCATGGACCAAGCGCCCGGGACCGGCGAGGTGAGCCTGAGGACATTCCCGAGAAACTTTCCCGGCAGGTCGGGGACGAAGGATGACAAGGTGTATCTCTGCTCACCGGAAACGGCTGCCGCGGCGGGATTGAAGGGGAGAATCACCGACCCGCGCGACCTTGCAGTAGAAATGAAATCTCCAAAAATAGAGGACCCCGCGCATTACATAATCGACGAGAGATCGATCGTGTTTCCATCCTCCGAACTTATGAAGACACCGGTGGTTCGCGTACCGAACATCAAGCCTTTACCCGAACTATCATCGCTTCCTGATACACTTGAGGCGGAGGTTGTGATCAGGGTAGGGGACAACATATCGACCGATACAATCATGCCCGCAGGCAATGAAATTCTTCCTCTCCGTTTGAACATCCCTGCGATCAGCGAACATGTCTTTGAATCGATCTCAACTCAAATTGCAACGGAATGCCTAATGAAAGGTCAGACGATCGTTGTCGGAGGCGAGAATTACGGCCAGGGTTCGAGCCGCGAGCATGCCGCACTGGTCCCGCGCTATCTGGGGGTCCGCGCTAAAATCGTAAAGAGCTTTGCCCGTATACACAAATCGAACCTCTGCAACTCCGGCATTCTCCCACTCACCTTTGCCGATCCCGAAGAATATGATATCCTCAGGAAGGATACCAAGATGGTGTTCCGAGATATCAAGACGAAAATCGAGAGAGGTGACTGGGAAATCCCTGTTGAGGTGAATGGGCGGACTATTAATACGGTCCTGGATCTGTCCATAAGACAGAGAAGGCATCTGCTTGCAGGTGGAACGCTAAATTATGTGAAAAGTGAAATCATTACGCGGGGTTAGCCCGTTGAATTTATTCGGACATTGGACCGACATATTAAGGAGGTTGAGATGGCGAAATTTCTCTTTATCTTGAGCAGAGGCACGGACGATCCGGTGAGGGCCACGAGATGCATTCATCTGGCCAAGGTCGCGAAAGAGGAAGGGCATGAAGTGAATATCTTTCTGATCGAGGACGGGGTGACGATTGCCAAGATCGGCATGGTCGATTATATGAGATCCCCAACCGGCGACGAACTGAAACCGCTGCTGGACTATCTCATAAAAGCCGAGGTGCCGATCCTCGTGTGCACGCCCTGTGCCAACTCCAGGCAGATCGGACCGGACGACCTCGTTGCGTCTGCGCGGTTCGAGAAGGCGCCAAAGCTTATAAGCCTTGCCGCAGAGTCGCAGGTATTAACTTTCTAAGGCTGCTGCTTGATTAATAAATGACTGAAACAGATCATGTAAAGAACATAGGTCTGCGTGGCGTTACAGTAGCGGATACGAGGATCAGCCACGTCGACGGAACCAACGGAATACTTATTTACCGCGGCTATCGGATCGAGGACCTCGCCATGCATTCTACCTTCGAGGAAACCGCTTATCTGCTCCTGCACGATTGGCTTCCATCAACGGACCAGCTGGAGGGCTTCAAGAAACTGCTGACTGAAGCACGGGATGTCTCCGGCTTTGTTTTTGAGAGTCTGAAGCTGCTGCCCAAGGGTGCCTGCCCGATGGATGTGCTGCAGGCTGCTGTTCCTCTTCTCGCAATGGCCGATGCCGAGCTGGAAACGGAGACGCGCGAAGCAAACATTGATATGTCTGTCAGGCTTATCTCCCGGATCTCCTCCCTAGTGGCAGGATGGGACAGGATACGCAAAGGCCTTGCGCCAGTGGCTCCGGATCGCCTGCTCTCTCATACCGAAAATTTCCTGTGGCAGCTCACGGGCATGCAGCCCGACCCGGATGTAGCGCGAGACCTCGATACCATCCTTGTTCTCCATGCAGACCATTCCTTCAATGCATCAACGTTTGCGTGCCGCGAGGTGGCTTCCGCCCGCGCGCACATGTACGCGGCAGTCGCAGCAGGTGTCGGGGCACTTTCAGGCAGCCTTCACGGCGGCGCTAACGCACAGGTGATGAAAATGCTCTTAAGAACTACGGAGCGAAAAAGACATCCCCGGATGGGTGAAAAATCAGCTGGACAGCGGCAGGAAGATTATGGGCATGGGCCACGCAGTCTATAAAACAACCGACCCCCGGGCCGCCTTCCTTAAGGATATGTGCTTCAGGCTCGAGAAAAGACTCGGTGGAGAAGCTTGGTGCAGGCTTTCGACGGCAATCGAAGAAAGTGCGCTGGCGGAATTTGCGAAGCGAGGCAAGACTACCATCAAACCGAACGTCGATTTCTACAGCGCACCGGTTTACCATATGATGGGCATCCCACATGACCTGATGACGGCAGTCTTCGCAGTGTCGAGGATTGCAGGATGGACCTCCCATATTATCGAGGAGAAGTTCGGAGACGCGCAGGAAAAGCCCGCGCTCTACCGGCCATCGTCCGAATATGTCGGCCAGTACTGCGGTAAGATCGGATGTGCATACACGCCGATAGAGCAGAGATTGTAGGGCAACCCCATGTGGTCGCCCGCAAAAAAACTCCGTGGAGATAGCCAATGACCAGAAAGATACAGTCTATCAATCCTTTCACCGGCGAAGTGATGCGGGAGTACAACTTGCTCTCCACAAAAAAAATCAGTGAAGAAATCACCCTTTCACGGAATGTTTTCCCAGCCTGGAAGTCCACGCCAGTCGAAGAACGGGCGAGCCATGTAAAACGGCTTGCTGTCCAGCTCAGGGCAGAAAACAGGACGTATGCAGAACTGATGACCAGAGAGATGGGCAAGCCCATCAGGGAATCGCTGGCTGAGATAGAAAAATGCGCATGGCTGTGCGATTACTACGCGGATGCGGCTCCGAAGTTTCTTGAGACCGAGTACGTTAAAACCGAGGCGTTGGAGAGTTACGTGACATTCGAGCCTCTGGGCATCGTGCTTGCGATCATGCCATGGAATTTCCCCTTCTGGCAAGCCTTCAGGTTCGGAATCCCAGCAATCTGCGCTGGGAATGTCATTGTCCTTAAGCACGCGTCGAACGTGCCCACGTGCGCGCTCGCCATCGAGGCGGCATTTGGAAAGGCAGGCTTTCCGGACCATGTATTCAGCACACTGCTTATTGATGCAAAGAGTGCGCTTAAACTTATCGATCAGGACAAGGTGGATGCGGTTTCGCTTACGGGAAGCAATAAGGCTGGTGAGGAGGTTGGAGCTCATGCCGGGGCCGGGATAAAGAAGCTCGTACTAGAGCTTGGAGGCTCTGATCCTTTCATCGTGCTCGACGACGCGGATGTCGAAAAAGCGTGCAGGATGGCGGTAAACGCCCGGATGATCAACGCAGGCCAAAGCTGCATTGCGGCAAAACGCTTTATCATTCATGAAAAGATTGCCGACGAATTCAAGAACATCTTTTCCGGCAGCCTCAAAGAACTGAAGATCGGCGATCCCATGGACGAGTCTACCGATATAGGTCCTCTAGCCAGGCCCGACATACTTGCCTCCCTTAACGAACAGCTCAGGGATGCAAGGGAAAAGGGCGCTGAAGTTATACAAACCGAGAACTCCTTCAGCCAGGGTCTTTTCTTTATGCCCTGCGCCGTATATAATCCAACGAAGGAGATGAAGGTCCTGACCGAAGAGGTTTTCGGCCCGGTTGCACCAGTCATCATTGTGAAGGATGAAGACGAGGCCGTCAGGATCGCAAACGACACGGAGTACGGCCTCGGAGCATCCATCTGGTGCAGAAATATCGAAAGGGCGACCCGATTAGCTGCTCGTCTCGAAGCTGGAACCATCGCCATCAATGACATGGTCAAGTCCGACCCGCGCCTTCCCTTCGGCGGTGTGAAAAAATCCGGGATCGGGAGAGAGCTCTCTCATTACGGGCTGAAGGAATTTGTGAATATCAAGAGTGTTATTGTTAGGGAGTAGCGGCAACCCTGGTGGTTGCTCGATATACGAAATAAGAAAGGTACAAGAGTGAAGGCATCCGATCTGTTCGTAAGGCAGCTGGAAGAAGAGGGAGTGGAGTACATCTTCGGACTGCCGGGGGAAGAAAATCTCGATTTTCTCGAATCCCTCCGCACCTCGTCTATCAAGGTGATAATTACCCGCCACGAGCAGTCCGCCGCGTTCATGGCGGCTACACACGGTAGACTCACAGGGAAGGCCGGTGTCTGTTTCTCGACACTCGGTCCCGGCGCTACGAATCTCGTGACCGGCGTTGCTCACGCGCAGTTGATCGGCGCACCGCTCGTATCTATTTCCGGGCAGAAAGCCCTCAGAGAGAACCGGCAGGCCAGGTTCCAGCTCATCAATGTTATAGAAGTGATGGAGCCTGTCACCAAGAAATCCGTCTCTATCGTAGATCCGGGCACTATCGCCACCATAGTGCGTAACGCCTTCAGGCTGGCCCAGGCGGAACGACCTGGCGCAGTGCATATAGAGTTGCCCGAGGATGTTGCAGACAGCCGGACCGATGCGCGGATACAAAAACGCGGATGCGCGCTAAATCCTTCGCCTGATCCCAGGGGCATAGAACTGGCCGCTGCATTGGTTAACGAAGCCCAACACCCTTTGATCATCATTTCTGGCGGTGCGCACAGGAACATGATCAATCGACACCTGACGGAGTTCGTTGAGCGGACAGGAATATATGCCGTGCATACTCAGATGGGAAAGGGTGTCCTGAGCGATGAATCTCCATGCAGCCTTTACGCAGCAGGGATCCACCGACGCGATTACGTGAACTGCGGAATCGACCGGGCCGACGTGATCATTACTATCGGGTACAATATCGTAGAATATCCGCCGTACGTATGGAATCCCAATCTCGACAAGAAAATTATTAATATCGATTTTACGGAGGCTGAGGTTGATAAATACTACAATCCCGACATCGACATCGCAGGCGACATCTCCCGTTCGCTGATGCAGCTGGGGGGGCTTATTGCTCCCAGAGGTAATGACCAGACCTTCGCAGCAGTGCGACGATTTCTTGACCGTAAACTTGCGTTTGATTCCAATAAGCAATATCCGCTGACGCCGCAAGAGATCGTGCGAAATGTGCGCGAGGCAATGTCGCCAGAAGATATCATCGTCCTCGACAACGGGATATACAAACTCTGGTTTTCTCGGCTTTACCGGACTTATGCTCCCAATACCTTCATCGTAGACAATGCACTTGCCGCGATGGGCGGGGGGCTTCCGTCGGCGATCATGGCCTCGATGCTCAGGCCGGACCGCAATGTGCTGGCGGTGGTTGGAGACGGAGGTTTCATGATGACCTCCTGCGAGATCGAAACAGCCTTGCGTTATGATGTTCCCATCGTCGTCCTTGTCCTGAACGACAACGCCTTCGGCTTTATCAAGTGGAAACAGCAGAGCAGAGATTTTGCGAACTTTGCACTAGATTATTCGAACCCTGACTTTGTCCTGTACGCGGAGAGCTTCGGGGCTATAGGTATGAAAGTAAATAGCGGGGACAACCTCTCTGAGCTGCTGAGGAAAGCATTTGCAATGAAGAAACTTGTCATTATCGAATGCCCGATAGACTATTCACCTAATTATGAGACTTTTTCAAAGGAACTTTCGAATATCGTCTGTGAAATCTGACGCGAAGTTGGGTATGCACGGCAGAGGATTATTTGCCTGCCGAATTCTTGAGAGAATGATATAATTGGCGAAGAAGGATTTTTGTAATAAAAAACACGAATGGAAGCCCTTGCCTGTTGAAAGAGGCCTTGGGAGGAGGTAATATGAGTCGCAGATCGAAAATGACAGCGGCGAAGGCAGAAAGGAAGCAGCAAAAATTGGACGCGGGCATAGTTTCTGAACTCTTCCCAAAAGTTAAGAAAATAGCTATCAGTATGACATACAGCAAGACAGGGGTATTGGAACCATTGTCACGAGCGGTTAATTTTTATCCCGGCAGTTCGGCCATTTTCAAGATGCATTGTCTGTGCTCGGAGTGTGAAGAAGGCAACTTTGATTTCACAAAGATAATAAGTTCTATGGTCAAAACCGGCAAGACAGCGTCAAAGGGGAAAATCGGTTGTGACGGCTGCTCCGTTCCGGAATGCTCTGATGTTGCCTACGATATACTTATAAAATATCTGTAACCTTCGGTGTGCCTAACCCGGATGGTGGAAAGGCCCCGAGGTATTCTCCATTCCCGGCAGTCATGGTCGGCTCAACGTCCAACTTCCGCAGCTGATTTGTGCGCGTCATCACATACCGGAGCGCAATAATGGGGTATAAATAGATTAAGGGTATTGAGACGAGTATTTATAATTACCCGGGAGGCGCAACATGGTACTGCCTAATATGGGATTGCTTACGATGGGGGTTACGGTCCTGTGTGTAGGGGCAGTTCTATCTATAAAGGAGCAGTTAAAAAAACCAATGATTAAGTGTACCAAATGCGGAGAGACTAAACTGCGTACCAGGGGCGGCCAGATATTTTGCAAGAACGGGCACAGCATTACGATAATTGAGTAGGCACAGATCGATTCCCTTGAAAGATTCATTGAATCAAGACCTTATAGCGGATATGTCGGAGACTAATCGTAAATCATAAGGCCAGCCTTGTTGTTCCTGACCCAAACAACACCAGCTTTCATCATCGGCTCTGCAATACTTACCCTCTTGCCCCTTTTGAGTCTGGCAGAGGTAACGATACAGACGCCGCTTTCACTCACATCTATTATATCGCAATCCCACTTGGCCCCGGAATCGTCGGATATCTGAGTGTTCACCTTGCATTTGAATCTCGGCCAAAATCTCTCTTCATCGTAAGGATCATCCCATCTCTGACTGATTCCACTTTCGAAAAAGCGCATAGTACTCTCCCTCCAGCAAGGCGTAATACGCAATCATCAGACAAAAACCACGCCTGAACATAACATAATGTAATTGTATCTTACTCTGAGAGCGAAGTAAATCGTTTTTACGGGTATTGCGGAAGGGGATGGATAAAGTTGCCCCGGGTTCTGTCAAGACGCCCGAATTCATGCCGACCAAAGCATGATATAATTGTGCATATATGACCGGTCAGGGAACTGAGGGAGATATGAAAACAGGAGAAAGAAGAGATTTTGATAAGGAAGCTGCACAGTGGGACGAGAAGCCCCAGAGGCTTAAACTTGCGCAGGATGTTGCCGACGCGATAGTGAAAACTGTTGACCTTTCAAAAAAGATGGATGTGCTCGACTTCGGGTGCGGCACCGGACTGGTAACGCTGCTCTTGCAGCCCCACGTGGGAAATATCGTCGGCGCTGACAGTTCAATAGGCATGATTAACATTCTTGAAGATAAGATTAAACACCAAGGGCTTCACAATGTGCGGACTCAGTTAGTGGATTTCGAAAAGGGAAAACGCTTGGCGGGCATGTACGACCTGATCGTAAGCAATATGACGGTGCACCATGTGCCGGATACTGCTGCTCTTTTCAGGCTATGGCACGATCTTCTCAAGACTCAAGGCCGGGTATGCTTCGCCGATCTCGACTCGGAAGATGGGTCGTTTCACAGCGACAATACCGGCGTACACCACATGGGTTTCGATCGGGTGAGCCTGAAGAGACTCCTTGGGGATGCCGGTTATTCAGATGTGTGCGATACGACGGCTTCTGTTATTATCAAGGACATTGAGGGAGGAGGAAAGAAAGAATTCCCTGTGTTCCTGATCTCAGGCCGGAAATAAGCATGCAGGTTGACAGACCCTTACGGCTGAATTTAGTATATCTATTCGGCGCTCTAAATTCTGAAGCAAGAACGAGATAATCAGTGAATAACCGTATACTTATGATCGGAAATGAGGCCATGGCACGAGGCCTTGTGGAAAATGGCTGTTCGATGGCCCTTTCATACCCGGGCACGCCTGCCTCAGAGATCCTCCCTGGGGTCGTCAAATGGAAGACGGAGCTCTCCCTGCCGATCCATATCCAGTGGGCCATAAACGAAAAAATAGCATTTGAGATCGCTTACGCCGGTAGCATCGCGGGATTGCGCACAGTCGTCAGCATGAAGCAGGTTGGTCTCAATGTCGCATCGGACCCGTTGATGAGCGCCGCCTATATGGGCTCAAAAGGCGGGTTCATCGTTATAAGCGCAGACGACCCAGGACCTCACTCTTCGCAAACGGAGCAGGACAGCCGTTTGATGGCCATGTTCGCGAAGGTGCCGGTGCTGGACCCTGCCAGCCCTGAGCAGGCAAAGGAGTTTGTCGGGCTCGCTTACAAACTTTCGGAGGCATTCGAGGTGCCGGTAATGCTCAGGCCAACCACGAGAGTCTGCCACGGCGGCCAGGATGTTGAATTGAAAGATGTGAAGCCTTCGGATCGGGCAGCAGCGTTCAAGAGAGACCCTGCCAGGTGGGCGGCAACCCCCAAGTTTCGCTATCTCCTCCATTCCAAACTAAATGAGAAACTGTCTGCCATAGCTGCCAACGAGGATACAAAGCCGCGACTTCTCAACCCCGATACGGTATCTTCAACAGCTGTCATTACCTCAGGCGTTGCAGTCGCCCATACGCAGGAAATAATGGCCGATCTTGGGCTGTTGAATAGCGTTGCGCTCTATCAGGTTAGCCAGCCGTTCCCGCTGCATTCGGCTTTCATTGAAGAAATCCTCGGCAAATATGAAAGGATACTCGTGATAGAAGAGAGCGCCCCCGTCATCGAGATGCAGATAGCGGACAGACACAAAGTGAAGGGACGTCTAAATGGCGCCATACCCGCTGCCGGAGAACTACTACCGGAAGTTATAGAAGGCATCCTTTCGAAATTTTGCGCGATTTCACAGCCTGAGCTTAATATCCCCACTACCGTCGGACGCAAACCGAGCCTCTGCGCCGGGTGCCCGCACCGTGCTAGTTTCTTCGCGATAAAGAGGGCCGTACCCGGGGCCATCTATACCAGCGACATCGGCTGCTACACACTAGGCCTGAATCTCGGCGCAATAGATACGGCGCTCTGCATGGGTGCCTCGATCAGCCAGGCGGCCGGTTTTTACCAGGCATTCAAGCTAAGCGGCAAGGATACGGACATAGTTGCTACCATCGGCGATTCTACTTTTTTCCATGCTGGCGTCCCCGCCCTGATTGACGCCGTTGTCCAGGACGCACGATTTGTCTTGGTAGTGCTCGACAATTCTACGACAGCAATGACCGGAAATCAGCCTACTCCCGCCACGGGGATAGATGCTTGCGGCAACCCGCGAGCTTCGATTTCGATAGAAGGGCTCGTCAAAAGCTGTGGTGTAAAGTTCTGCCGGGTCGGAGACCCATACAATATGCCAAGGTTTACGAAGCTTCTCAAATCGGCCCACAGGCACTCGCTGGAAAAAGGCCTTGCCGTTGTGATTTCGCGTCGGCCCTGTCTTGTCGATAAGCGCGTGAAAGAGGTGAAGCGGGAACGTATTGACGTCGCCGTATCTTCAGCATGCGACGGATGTTCGTACTGCATCAAGCAATTCGAATGCCCGGCCATAGAATTTGATCAAGCCGGCAAGAGGGCAAGGATCAATCAGCTAATGTGCAGCGGCTGCGGCATATGTATCCATGTCTGCCCGAAGAAGGCGATAGAAAAGGTAGAGGTGCAGTGAACTCATCTTCTGAAAAACAGCAGATCCTTATCAGCGGGGTAGGCGGCCAGGGCATCCTTTTCATCACGCGGCTTCTTGCCGAAGCTGCTATCTATAAGGGTCTACCGGTTTTGACCGCAGAGACCCACGGTATGGCTCAGCGCGGAGGCATAGTTATGTCCCACCTGAAGGTGGGCGGCTTTTCGAGCCCGCTTATCAGGCCGGGCAAGGCTGATGTGCTCCTGCTGCTGCACGAGGAAAATCTGAAGGGTCATCTTTATTACCTTGCTCATGGAGGTATTGTTATTGCTAATTCAGTGTTGCGGCCCGATGGCACTGAAGCAGCGAAAGTTATCAGCATAGATGCCGCTTCATTGGCAAAGAAAATCCAACAGCCAAAGTCCGCTAACCTCATTCTAACAGGATTTGCTCTCTCGTCCCTCTCAAGAATAGGCAATCGGCCATACTGCAGCCCCGCCGATATCAGGGCGGTCCTCTGTCAAAAAATGGCTGGCCGCGACAAAATCCTTCGGGCATCCCTGGATGCATTCGACCTCGGAATGCTTCGTGGACAAGAGGCGAAAATATGAACATCGCATCTACTCCCCTGAGATTTCCGCCTCTGGCCGGCATGAAGGAAGGGCTTAGTGAGCACCAGTTAAAGGGTTTGCAATGGACCGTAGGGCATGCCTATTCCCACTCGGCATTTTACAGGGAACGCCTCAATGCGGCCGGGATCAGGCCGGAAGATATAAAAAGTATCGGAGACATCGAGCTACTGCCATTTACCACGGCGGAAGACCTCAGGAATGAATACCCATTTCCGCTCAGGGCGGCCGATTTCACCGACATCGTCAGGATACATTCTTCTTCAGGCACGACGGGCAAAAGGAAGATCCTCTCATATACCCAAAAAGATATAGACGATTGGGCGTATATGTTTGGCAGGTGCTACGAGCTTGCGGGTGTGACCCGCGAAGACCGCGTGCAGATATGCGTGGGCTACGGATTATGGACGGCGGGAGTGGGGTTCCAGCTCGGCTGCGAAAAGTTCGGTGCGCTTGCTATCCCGATAGGACCGGGCAACATGGAGCTTCAATGCACATTCCTGGTTGACATGCAAGCCACAGTGGTCTGCTCCACGGCGTCGATGGCGCTGCTCCTAGCCGAGGAAGTCCACCGCCGCGGGCTGCAGGACAAGATCAATCTCAGTAAAATCATACTGGGCGCTGAACGGACCAGCACCGCGATGGAAAACAAGATAAAGGAACTGCTAAGAATCGAAGAAGTTTATGACATCACAGGCCTGACCGAACTTTACGGGCCAGGTACAGGCCTGAGTTGCAAATATAATAACGGAGTCCATTACTGGGCGGACTTTTACATCCTCGAAATCCTTGACCCCGTTACGCTGAAGGCAGTCGGGCCGGGCGAAATCGGCGAGATGGTCTTCACGACTCTGCGAAAGGAGGGGGCTCCTCTCATCCGTTATCGCTCAAGAGACCTGACGCGAATAGTGCCTGACGAATGCCCCTGCGGCTGCCTGCTGCCGCGGCATGACAAGATACTCGGCNNGGCATCAAGGGGGCCGGTAGCGAATACCAGCTGCATCTTGAACACAGCTCTGACGGACGGGACTACATGACCCTGAAGGTGGAGCGTGAAGAGAATATCCACGAAAGCGGAGATAAAGGAATTGCAGAAGTAATCTCGAAAAAATTGAAGAACAGGCTCATGGTTTCGAGTATTGTCGAGATCATGCCGTACGGCAGCCTGCCGCGCTCCGAAAAGAAGACCAGGAGAGTATTCGACAGCAGGGCATATTGAGCCGGGGGGGCGATAAGCGACACAGTCTTTGGCTCCTGCGCTGCTGTTTGACTGTTCTAGCCGTAAAATCGCCAGCCTTAGGCGGACTCAGACAGTCATGGCTGTTTAACGCATTTCGCCAAGAACAGTAACCGAATCCTTTCAAAGTCGCTCAAGCCGGTGTCGCTTATCGCCGATCTCGATTGTATCTACTTTGCAAACTCCCATTCGCCGTTTTTGACGACTACTATATCCATCGAATCTTTATCCAGGCCGCAATGGTCATTGGGGGACATTTTGAAGACGCCGCCGGTGCCCGGCCAGTTAGTGATCTTTGTTTCGACGTAGTCCCTGATCTTTTTCTTGTCCGGTCCCACTTTTTTCAGAGCCTCCACCACCATCATAAACGCGTCATAGGCGTGTCCGCCGAAAATGGCCGGTTCAGTATGGAACCTGGCTGTATAGTCTTCGGCATACTTCTTGAGAAGTTTTTTCTGGGGATTCTTGTCCGAAAGTTTATGCCATATGAGCAATCTGCCCGATGGAGACAATACTCCCTCCGAAGCCTTCCCTGACAACTCTATATTCTTCCTGTTTCCCCAGCCGTGGCTCTGGTAGAGAGGCATGCCCATCTTCAGGGATGCCCAGTTTTTTGTGACCAGGACCTGTGACGGACCGATCGACATGTTGATTATCGCCTGTGCACCTGCTGCCTTCAGCTTTACGAGCTGCGTCGTCATATCGGAATCTTTCGGTCCGAACCTTTCATCGGCAACAATGGTGATGCCGTACTTTGGGGCGAGGTCCTGAAGGGCCTTCCTGGCAGAGTCGCCGAAACTCGAACTGACCGACATAATACCTACTTTTGTAGTACCATATTTTTTCATGTAAGTGTATATGGTCTCGATCATGCTGGAATCGTTCTGGGGTGTTTTGAATATCCAGTATCTTTCCTGAATTGGCTGGACTATCACTGCGCCGGACGCCACCGAAATAAGGGGCGTCTGAGCCTTGGTCATAATCGGGATTATCGCCATCGATTCACCGGTCGTAGAAGGCCCCAATATCGCCAGGACATTGTCTTTATCCAGGAGCTTCTTTGCCGAAAGCACTGCCTGGGTCTCGTCGCTCTTGCTGTCCTCAATGATCATCTCAAGCGGATGGCCGTTGATGCCGCCCACCTTGTTGATCTGTTCAGCGAGCATGATAAAGGTATTTCTCTCGGGTTCGCCCAGGAAGGAGGCGCTTCCGGTCGCCGCCACCACTACACCGATCCGGTAAGGTTCTTTTGCGAAAGATATGCCGCATGCACCAATAAATAAAAAAGCAAATAAGAACAGCGATGCAATTCTGAAACCTTTAGTCATATCCCCCCCCTTTTGGAGCCGTCATCAATATGCGGCATTTGCAGTAAATGTGAATATTATACAATAAAATGAAGTTGCGGCATTCTTCAGCCTTATTAGCTGATAAACTGGTAGGAAAAAGAAGATACCCGAACCCCGTAGAAACCTGTCTAATGCTTTACGCCATGAGGAGGGAGTGTGAGCCATGAGCGAGGGAAAAGAATTTGACGCCATGAACAGGAGAGAGTTTCTCAAGATCGGGCTGGCAGGAACCACCTCAGCCTTGTTAGGGATGAACGCGATTTCTGAGACCGTCCAGTGCTATGCATCATCTGATGCCGGACCTTTCGAATTTCCGAAGCCTGTCTACCGGACATTGGGAAGGACAGGATTGTAAATCACAGCCGTAAGTTTCGGTGCTATGCTGACCCCAGAACCGGAAGTTATCAAAATAGCCTTCGATCTCGGCGTTAATTATGTCGATACTGCACGACGCTATATGGGCGGTAAGAATGAGGAGATAGTGGGCAAAGCCTTGAAGGGCAGGCGCGACAGGATATACGTTGCGACCAAAACGCAGCCGTCCTCTCATTCTAAAGAAGACATAATCAGAGATGTCGAGGCCAGCCTTAAGGCCCTTAACACCGATTATGTCGATGTAATCCAGCTCCATAATCTTACCGACAAAGAGAGAATATTCACTCCGAGGCACTTATAAAGTTGAGAGAGCAGGGCAAGGTGCGCTTCTTTGGAGTGACCACACACAAGAACCAGTCCGAGGTGCTGAACGCCCTTGCGGATGATCGCGACCGCTTCTTCGATACTGGACTCGTGGCCTTTAACTTCAAGAGCGACAAGCCGGTCGCCGACGCAATGGAAAGGGCCGCCAAGGCGAATATCGGGATCATCGCGATGAAGACACAGGCTGGCGGATATGCCACTGAAGCCCTGGGGCAGATTAGCCCACATCAGGCCGCGCTTAAATGGGTGCTTCAACATAAGTATGCAACTGCAGCGATCCCAGGCATGAAAGATCTGGCCCAGCTCAAAGAAGATATCGCGGTCATGGGCATGCCCTACAAATACGCCGATGACCGCATTCTGAAGCGTTACAGCGCTGCTGTTGAAGGCCAATACTGTCATTTCTGCGGCAAGTGCGAGGGAACCTGCCCAATGGGCGTAGAGATCAGCACGATCAACAGGTCTCTGATGTATGCGCAAGGGGCTTACAAGAGCAAGGAACTTGCACTGGCTACTTATCGTGAGATTCCTCTTTCTGCCTCTGCCAACGTATGTCTCGACTGTTCGGCCGCCGGAGGCGCTTGTGTCGCGATATGCATCAATGGGATCGATATATCGGAAAGATGCGCCTAGCCAGGAGATTTTTGAGTTAAAAACTAGGAGCCTGTCGGACTTTA
>PMYY01000026.1:2452-2580 GCA_003170655.1 Nitrospiraceae bacterium | reverse complement strand
AGGTAAAGCTTCACTCTGCCGACTTGGACTTGCCAGGCGCGCACCCAGACCGAGTACCCAGGCAAGGCGATCTTCAACCGCAACCACTCGCCGTTGGCTTGACGCAAAGGCGTGATCGGCAACTGTCC
>PMYY01000026.1:0-2368 GCA_003170655.1 Nitrospiraceae bacterium | reverse complement strand
CATAAATTCCATGCTGAAATAAGCGACACTGGTAAGGGGGGTCTGCGGATGCTCTTGCTGAAACCAAGCAGGCGCTTTCACCGCTTGCCGCCTGTTGTACACAAGGGCATCAACGTTTTTGCGAAAAACGGGATCGGCTAAAACACGCTCGATCTGGTCGCGTGAGACCGTCTGCAGGACAACCCATGGGTTATTCGTGATTGCCCACAGCTCCGGATCAAGCTGGCGCCACACTTCGTCGGTAGCATGATTCCACGACCAGCGCATATCCAGGGCCAGCTCCGCCAAGGAATCGAAACCCTCGATTTCCGTGGGTAGAAGATTGTATATTGGGTGGCTGACACGTGTTTGTTGGCTCATAGTTTCTCCCTCAAATCTCCTCCACTTACACTCGCGTTATTGAACACCACATTACCTACGGTGGATGCCCCTATCGAATCTATCGGACTCTACAACCATCAATCACTCGTTTTTCTCCATCCAATCCATTCTGGGATTCCGTCCTTGTCTCTCAATCGCAACACTTCATTTCCTATCTTCACAGTAGTGGCAATCATTAAAGGCTCACCACTAACTATGACTTGTGAGCCGCTCACTGTGACCTTATCGCCTAATTTAAAATGCTTTTCTTGCCATGGTCCTATAAGGTAATAGGCTGGACCCATGTAAACCGTCAGTATCTCGTTTCTGTCAATAAAAAGAATTAATCGCATTTGCAAACCATATCCGAATTCAACAACCTGGTCTATTTTTATCACTTGTCCTGAGATGGTTTTAATTGTTTTAGAGTCAAAAATCTTTTTGTAGGGGTCTACTGTCCGTGAGGCAGGCTTTATCCCTGCACCAGGAGAGAGCGGAGGATTAGAAGCAGCATAATCATAATACCCAGAATCAACGAGCGTCCCCCATTTTGCATAACCGGATGGGGCACCATAATACTTGAAAACGTTAGCCCCCCAACTCATATCCCCCATGTTTGGCAAATTCTTCCTGTCAAAAGCAGGTGCTTTTTCAATTTGTTCTTTGGATTGATTGAGAAAGAATATGCCTTCTGACGGAAGTGCTGCAAGGGATTCCCAAGGGACGGGAATGAGCTTATCCCCAAGGCCCCAAAAACCACCGGATTCAAGGATAGCGTAAACAATTCTCCCCGTATCGATATCTACGACTAAATTCCCAATCTTTCCTAAGGTCTCCCCTTTTAAATTCATCACCTTGGAGCCTATGATTTTTTCCACCATAAAGGCATTAATCTGCTGACCTTCTGCCACTTTGCTATCTATATCTCCTACCGTCGGCACTTTATTCTCTTGAGTAAAGCCATTCGTCCCAAGTAATAGACAGACAATAGCCAAAAGGATGATTGTCAGATGCCTTCTCATTTGCATTTCTCCTTTTTGTTTTTTCTTATTGGTGTCCATTTTTTCCATCCTTCTCCTGCTGCGTTACCTGTGTGTAATGTGAATTTGCAGATCAACTTCGTGTTTCTGTCGATCGTCAACTAAAGGGATGACAAGGTCGTGCCGCTCGATATCGTCGACCTTCAACATCGTCATGCCGTCCGCTGCGAGTGTTTGACATACCGTGATGTTATAGAACGTGTCCCGATACCGATAGTTCATCTTGAACGACGCCCAGTGTGCAGGGATGCAAGGGTTAACATACAGATTGCTCGCCTCGAGATGCAGTCCCAGGATTGATTCCACTATCAACCGATACATCCAACCCGCCGAACCAGAGTACCAGGTCCAGCCACCACGGCCAGTATGTGGTGAAAGCGCATAAACATCGGATGCAACGACATACGGTTCCACCTTATAAATTGCAATCGCCTCGGCGCTCATTGCATGGTTCACTGGATTGATGATCGACAACAGTTCCCAAGCGCGGCGGTTGTCTCCTATGGCAGCGAATGCTATAACGGCCCAGACCGCCGCATGAGTGTATTGCGCGCCATTCTCTCTGACACCAGGAACATATGCCTTTATATATCCCGGGTCTGGAGTCGATTTGTCGAATGGCGGTGTAAGCAACTGTATCACTGCGTCTTCACGGTGCACAAGGTGTTTATCGAGAGCGTTCATGGCCATGCGCGAGCGCTCGGCATTAGCTGCCCCGGATAAAACAGACCAGCTTTGCGCAATCGAATCAATCTGGCATTCGGGGTTATTTAGCGATCCAAGCGGTGTGCCGTCGTCGAAGTAGGCGCGGCGGTACCATTGGCCGTCCCAGCCATGCTGCTCGATATTCTGACGAAGTCGTTCTGCTTCCTTCCGGCAAAGTTCGACGAAGGCCGAATCGCCATGCAGCTGTGCAACGTTAGCGAATTGCATGAGCACGTCATAGAGGAAAAACCCCAGCCAAATGC
>PMYY01000214.1:5118-5318 GCA_003170655.1 Nitrospiraceae bacterium | reverse complement strand
GCCGCCGGCTTACTCACATATCCGGCTATTGTCAGTACGGTCAGCAGCGCCGCCAGAAGGGCTGCTCCCGTCAGTGCAAAAGGCCTCTTCAAGGGATTTCTCTCGGATGAGCGGTCGAGAAAAGGGAGGGCCACCAGCACCATGACCAGTACGGCAGGGACACCGGCCACACCCAGTGGTTCAAGGGGGCCTTGGAAATA
>PMYY01000214.1:0-4977 GCA_003170655.1 Nitrospiraceae bacterium | reverse complement strand
AACATGCAGTATGAAAAAGCGAGAGATAGTGAGCTGTCCCATGTCCGGACCACCCCTCATAAGCTCTGTGGTGAGGCTGCCCACTACTGGAATAGACCCCGGAATGCTCGTCCCTACCTCGGCTGCCCAATAGCCGGCCTGGTCCCATGGCAGGGGGCCGCCCGTGAAGCTGAGCCCCATCGTGATAAGCAACAAGGCAACACCGAAGAGCCACGTTAGCTCCCGCTGCTGCTTATAGGCACCCCAAAGGAAAACCCGTGTCATGTGGAGCACAACTACAACGATCATTGCATTGGCCCCCCAGTAATGGAGGCCGTGGATCAGCCATCCGAACGGGACCTTCGTCCTCAGGTAGCCCAGACTGTTGTATGCATGATCGACTGTGGGCACATAAAAAAGTATCTGGAAAATCCCTGTGGCGACCTGGATGAGAATAATGGTGAGAACTGCGCTGCCGAGCGTGTAGGCATACCTGCTGCCGCCAACAATCTCTTCGTCCAGTGCCGCCCCGATAACGGTGGAGAAGGGCCACCTGTCATTCAACCATTTCGCAACGCGCGAAAGCATATTATCCCCCTAGACCGTAATTTTTTCAGGGACGCCCGTCTTGAAGCGCTCCCATGTGACGAACAGTGCCCCATTCTCCACCTTGACAGGGAGAGTATCGAGCGGGCGCGGCGCAGGTCCGGCAATGACCGGGCCGTCGATCCTGAAGACGCTGGCATGACATGGGCATTCAAAGCGCCTGAGCTGTGTATTCCAGTTGTAATAGCACCCTGCGTGGGGACAGATAGGCGAATAGGCCGTCACTTCCGATGCAGAGCGCTTTACGACCCAGACCGAATGCACCGTTGTCTGCTCAAGATATGCATCCTGTTCGCGCAGGGCGAAATTAATTCTCACCGGCTCGCCTTCGGGAAAAGATTGCAGATCGGCCACCTTCACCCACTTCTGCTTTTGTTCGCCGGACCTTGATTGCACCAGCGCGCCAATGAAGGGAATGCCAAGTATTACGCTGATGACAAATGCGGCTGCGGCCATCATCGCCATAAGAAAACGCCGCCGCGTCGTTTCTACCCCCGATTTTTCCTTTACGCCAGATTCACATTCCTTACATTCGTTCATTGCGACTATCCTCCCACTCCTATCATCAGCCGTATCCCATCCATAAGCGGTGCCGGGTAAACACCTATCCATAGCAACAGCATAAGAAGAACTGCCAGAAGCATACCGCCGGCTAACGAAATCCCGCGCATTGGGAACGGCTGTTCCGGCACGGGCCGCGCATAGAGGCTGAAGATGATCCGCAGATAATAAAAGAGTCCTATGACGCTGCTCAGTGCCAGAGTAACAACAAGGACCCATAATCCCGACGAGGCCCCTGCAGTAATCAGATAGAACTTGCCTATGAACCCTGCGGTAAGGGGAATTCCTGCAAGTGAGAAGAGCATGGCAGTGAAGACCGCAGCTAGGAAAGGACGCCGTGAGGACATTCCGCGATAGTCGTCGATATCGTCTGCATCCCTCTCATTATCAGACAGAAGCGTGATAACACCGAAAGCCCCGAATGTCGTGACGAAATATGTGACAAGATAAAAGGTCACGACCTGCGCCGAAAACGCTCCTCCGGACAGGAACGCAACCAATAAGTAACCCATGTGCGCTATGGATGAATACGCGAGGACCCTCTTGATATTGTTCTGGAAAAGGGCGAGGATGTTCCCGGCAATCATAGATACGAATGTAATAAAGGCGAATACAAGGAACAGCGAATCAGATTTCAGGAAATCGGTCTGTGTGAAATACCTGAGCAGAATGGCAAATATAGCTCCTTTTGATACGGTCGCGATGAACGCGGCTACGGGCGGAGGCGCTCCTTCGTAAACATCCGGGGTCCACATGTGGAATGGCACGAGGGCCAGTTTAAAACCGATACCTACAATCATCAGTGTGAGTCCTGCTATGAATGGCAAAGTATAACCGGCATCGTGTGAAGCTTTGGAAGCTATGACGGAAAGAGTCATAGCGCCGGAATCAGCATAAATCAAAGCCATACCGAAGAGGAGAAATGCCGATGACACGGCGGCCAGGACCAGGTATTTCATCCCCGCCTCGACATGCTTAATCCGGCTTTTTGGATACGCGATCAGCGCATAGAGACTGATGCTGAGGAGCTCCAGTCCCAGAAAGAACGAAGCGAAGTGGCTGCTGCAGACCAGCACCATGGACCCGAGCATCGCAAGAAGGAGCAGCAAGTAGTATTCCTCGCAAGCAACATAGTGCTTACTGAGATAGCCGAAGGACAGGATTATGACAGCGGCTCCGGACAGCAATATGAGAGCCATATACAATATTGCGAACTTATCGATGACGATCAACGGAGTGACTTGGCGAGGCACTTCAGAATACGCGATGACAAGGGACAGGATCGCCAGATATATGGAGAAGAGAGCGAGCGAGGCTGTAAACCCGTGACTTCGGGAGGCTGCTATGCCGAGCATAACTCCAACAGACGCCGAGGCCATCACTATAAGCGGCAGCAAAGCTATGAAGTCGTTCGAGATCATCTGTTGCCTTCCGTTACAGCGCTCGCTGCTTTCTGATCGGCACGGTCTGCAGGGTATTGAGCGCCCTGTATTATCTTTTGTAATCTGTGCATAGAATCTGCCGATGCATCCAGCACCGGTTGGGGATATAGACCTGTAGCAACGATGGCAGCTATCATCACAGCCGCAACAGCCATTTCCCGAACAGAGAAGTCGGGGAATTTCCATTCACTCTTCGCAACGCTGAAAAAGGTCGTATGCATCATCCAAACGGCATATGCCGTTGCACCGATGAGGCCGGTTCCGGCTATCACTGTCGTAACCGCATTCGCCTGCCACGAGCCTAACAGCACGAGGAATTCGCCCACGAAATTGCCCATGCCCGGCAGGCCGAGCGAGGCGGCCGCGAATAGCAGGGCCACTGCGCCCATGCGCGGTGCTGTCGACCACATGCCTCCCATTATGCTCATGTCCCTTGTGTGAATACGCTCCTGAAGCGCGCCCGCGATGAAGAAGAGCATCCCGGTACTTATACCGTGGGCAACTATCTGCATAACCGCTCCCTGCAAGGCCAGTTCATTCATGGCAAAAATGCCGAGGAGCACGAATCCCATGTGGCTCACGCTTGTATAAGCAATCATCCTTTTGAAGTCTGTCTGTGCAAAGGCGAGTGCCGCGCCGTATAGGATTGATACCGTTCCCACTATCATCGCCGGCAAGGCAATGATCGACGACGCCTCGGGGAAGAGGGGAAGCACGAACCTCAGGAATCCGTAAGCACCGGTTTTTAGCAGCAGACCTGCGAGGATTATGCTTCCAGCGGTAGGGGCTTCGGTATGCGCGTCCGCCAGCCACGTGTGAAAGGGCACTGCAGGCAGCTTTACCGCAAAGGCTACAGCGAACCCTGCCATGAGCCACAGGCCTTCCTGCGTCGAAAGCGCAGTTCCCAGTAATTGGAGATAATCGAATGTATAGATACCTGTCGACCTGCCATGTATGAAATAGAGTCCAAGGATAGAGACGAGCATCAGGAGCCCCCCGGCCTGCGTGAAGATAAAGAACTTCATCGATGCATATACTCGATTTTCGTGCCCCCAGATGCTGATGAGGAAGTACATAGGTACGAGCATAAGCTCCCAGAAGAAGTAAAAGAGAAACAGATCAAGCGAAAGGAAGACGCCTAGTATGCCGGCGATTATAAACATAAGATTGACATGGAAAAAGCCGATGCGCTCCCTGATTTCAGACCAGGAAGAGACGACAGCCACGATACCTATAAATGCGGTAAGGGTCACGAGTATCAGACTAAGACCGTCCAGTGCAAGGTGAATGCCGATGCCGAGTTGAGGTATCCAGGCATGTCTGAAATCGATAATCCATTGGCCCTGCAATCGGTCTGAAATCAGAGTGGGCAGACGGTTTGTCCATATCGAGATGGCAAGAACAAGATCTGCTGAGAGGGCTGTCAGCGAGATCCAGAACGGCGCCCTGGGATGAATGCGTGCAGAAAGCCAGGAGAGTATGCCCCCGATGAGAGGAATCGCTATGAGAAGAATCAGGGTCATCTCAATACCACCATGCCGATGATTATTACCGCGCCAATGGCGATACCGAAGGCGTATCTCCTGACGAGGCCGCTCTGTGCAGCGCTCAGGAGGTGATTCGAAACTATGTGCAGCAAGGCTATGAGCCGATAGAGCAGGTCAATGACGTCACGCTTGTTGGCCCGTGCGGCGAGCACTAATGGTCGGACGAAGAGAGCGTCGTACAGGCGGTCGAAGTTCCATCCGCCGTAAAGGAAGCAGTGCAAAGCAAATCCGAAGGGTTTCTCCACGAAGTTTCGGGCATAGAGTGGATTGTAGAGGAAGAATATATATGCAATGAATACGCCGAAGAGAGATACGGACCCCGAAAGAGACTGCATGGTTCCTTCGGAAGATGTGCTTGACATGGCGACTGTTGCAGGAAGCGCGGTCGTGATGAATTCCGAAAAGAGCGGCAGGTTTCCCAGTGTTTCGGGCAACTGGACGAACCCGCCGATCAGCGACAGAACAGCAAGCGTTATCAAAGGTATCCTGATCCGAAGGCCGGAATGATTCGCTATCTGACGAGGCGCCTCCGAATGCGGCTTTCCGTAGAATGTGAGAAATACCATGCGGAATGCATATATCGAAGTGAGCAGGGCGCCTGCCAAACCTGCTGCCCAGAGCCACGGGCCGCCCGACGCTGACGTCCAGGTTTCCCAGAGGATCAAATCCTTGCTGTAGAAACCTGCCGTTATCAACGGGAGTGCGGACAGAGAAGCTGCGCCGATCAGGAAGCACCAGAAAGCGAGAGGAAGCTGTAGGCGTAGCCCCCCCATCTTGAACATATCGCGCTCATGATGGAGTGCGTCGATCACTACCCCTGCACTTAA
Organism: Nitrospiraceae bacterium; assembly: GCA_003170655.1. Taxonomy (GTDB): domain Bacteria; phylum Nitrospirota; class Thermodesulfovibrionia; order Thermodesulfovibrionales; family Dissulfurispiraceae; genus Fen-1308. Next base: position 15 of record PMYY01000214.1, on the reverse strand, counting down.
AAAGAGGAGAGCCTT
>PMYY01000020.1 GCA_003170655.1 Nitrospiraceae bacterium | reverse complement strand
TGGTGTCCGAGGCAGATACCGAAAATAGGTTTCTTGCCTATAAGTTTCCTGGCATTCTCGATGGCATAAGTGACAGTCTCGGGGTTGCCCGGTCCGTTGCTGAGTATAATACCATCGGGATTCTCTTCTAGCACCTCTTCAGCCTGGGTCCATGAAGGGACCACCGATATAGAAAAGCCCGCTTCCACCAGGTTCCTTAGGATGTTGAATTTTACACCGAAATCGTAAACCACAACCCTCATCTGCCTTTGCCCGTCCTCATTGAGGGGTGGATGTGGAGGTGAGCACCATCTCCAGCATCCCTCGTTCCAGGTATACGCATCCGCAGAAGTCACTTCTTTAACCAAGTCGAAAGCCGAGATACCGGGATGCGCCCTTACCTTGCGGAGCAATGATAGCGGATCGCTGTCGACTGACGAGATTATTCCCATCTGTGCCCCGTGATCGCGCAGATGGCGAGTCAATGCCCGTGTGTCGATGCCCTCGATCCCGACAATATTATTTCGACGAAGATAGTCGCCGAGAGATAACGAAGAGCGCCAGTTGCTCGGGAAATCGATATACTCCTTCACTACGAATCCGCTTACCTTGGGCCCGCCGAGGGATTCGATATCCTCCTCGTTGATGCCGTAATTGCCCATTTGCGTGTATGTCATAGTGACGATCTGGCCACTATATGAGGGATCGGTGAGTATCTCCTGGTATCCGGCCATTGATGTATTGAAAACAACCTCTCCGACCGTTTCACCTTTCGCGCCGAAACTCTGTCCTGGGAATACAGTACCGTCGAAAAGCACCAGCAATGCTTTATCCATTAGCGCCCTTCCACTCCACATTGTCGTAAATTCTCCCTTTTGATATAACAACAGACGGAACTCCTTTCAACGTCCAGCCGCGAAACGGAGTATTCTTTCCCTTTGAAGCGAAAGTATCCGGATTCACGATAAATTCTTTTTCGACATCTATGATCACCACATCAGCCACAGCTGCGGTCTTCAAGGTTCCGCGTTCGATTCCCAGTATGCGCGACGGATTAAGTGCCATCTTCTCCAGAAGTTGATTGATAGTGAGTACGCCCTCTGTGACAAGTGTGAGACTGAGGGCCAGCGCGGTTTCGAGACCAGATATCCCTGACGGTGCCCTGTCGAACTCTAGGATTTTTTCGTCGGCGTGATGAGGTGCATGGTCCGTGGCTATTACGTCGATAGTCCCATCCTTAAGACCTTCCTTAATCGCCGCCACGTCGTCATCCGTCCGCAGGGGCGGGTTCACCTTTGCATTCGTGTCGAACCCCAAGACGGCGCGCTCGGTTATCGAAAAATAATGAGGACAGGTTTCCGCGGTAATTGAAATACCCTCGCTCTTTGCCCGCCTGATAAGCTCAACTGATCCCCTTGTCGACACATGTGCGATATGCAGTTTGCCGCCGGTCACTTTTGCGAGCATAATGTCCCTCGATATCATTACCTCTTCCGCGGCAGCAGGGACTCCCTTCAGCCCGAGATGTGTCGAAATATGTCCCTCATTCATAACGCCGTCATCACTCAGGGAGAGGTCTTCGCAGTGGGCTATTAGCGGAAATGTAAACGCCTTCGTATATTCGAGCGCCCTCCTCATGACCAGAGCATTCATAACAGGCCTTCCGTCATCCGAATAAGCGACACAGCCGATCTCCTGCATCAAGCCCATCTCTGCCAGTTCCTGCCCATGCTGTCCCTTCGTGATAGCGCCGATAGGAAATACCGAGCAGTAACCCTCTGCCATCGCCTTCTTGATGACAAATGCCGCCACAGTCGGATTGTCGTTCACGGGATTTGTATTCGGCATGGGACATAGCGAGGTAAATCCGCCCCTGATCCCCGCCATGGTACCAGTTTTTATCGTCTCCTTATATTCAAAGCCGGGCTCTCTCAGGTGAGTATGCATGTCCACCAAGCCGGGAATCACAAGCATTCCCCGAGCATCGATGATCCTTTCACCCCCCGGATTGGCCGCTGAGGCTGACTGCTTCTTTCTGGGCGTTTCAGCCCCCTTGATGCAAACCTCTGCGATCAAACCGTCCTCGACAATAAGATCTCCGTATCCGTCCATTCCTTGCGCGGGATCGATTATACGTCCGTTTCTGATATGAGTTCTTTTATCCATCATCATTATCACTGAAGCATATATATAACGGCCATCCTTACGGCAATGCCGTTTGTCACCTGTTCGAGTATTACCGACTGGGGGCAATCAGCCACATCAGAAGCGATTTCAATGCCGCGGTTCATAGGGCCGGGATGCATGACCAATGCATCCTTGTCAGCGAGCACGAGCCTCTCGGCGCTCAGTCCCCAGTACTTGAAGAATTCCTTTGTCGACGGGAAAAAGCTCTTTCCCTGCCTTTCAAGCTGGATGCGCAGCATCATCACGACGTCTGCTCCCCTGATCCCATCATCCATATCATAATAAACTTTCACCCCAGCGGGCGGGTTGAGTGGAATGAGAGTCGGCGGCCCGACAAGCCTTACACTTGCTCCCAGTTTCATAAGGCAATCTACATTCGAACGGGCAACCCTGCTGTGAAGGATGTCTCCAACAATTGCAACTTCAAGTCCCTTGACCCCACCCTTCCTTTCTTTCATGGTCACCGCATCAAGAAGCGCCTGCGTAGGATGCTCATTGATACCGTCTCCGGCATTTACCACTGAAGCGTGTGTCTGTTTGGCAATGAAATGTGGTACTCCGGAAGAGGGATGACGGATTACCAGGTAGTCTATTCCGTAAGATTCGATGGTCCTGACGGTGTCGAGCAGGCTTTCTCCTTTCACAACGCTGCTGCTGCTAACCGCGAAATTTATTACATCAAGACTAAGCCTCTTTTCGGCTAGTTCGAAAGATGTCTTGGTCCTTGTAGAGGGTTCGAAAAAGAGATTGACCACCGTCTTGCCCCGCAATGCCGGCACCTTTTTGATGTCTCTTCTGAGGACAGCCTTGAACGAGAGGGCAGTATCTATCAACGCTTCCGTCTCTTCTTTTGAGATGTCCTTTATGCTGACGAGGTCTTTCGGCATATTCCCTTATTCTCCGCTGATCAGAACTACTTTTTCTTCCGCAGACTCTTCCTCGAGTTGCACTTCTATATTTTCGTTCCTAGCAGTCGGGATGTTCTTGCCAACATAATCAGCCCTAATCGGCAGTTCGCGGTGGCCTCTGTCGATAAGCACGGCAAGTTGGATTTGGGCCGGCCTGCCGAAATCCATAAGCGCATCCAGTGCTGCCCTTATAGACCTACCGGTGAACAGGACATCGTCAACAAGGACAATGACCTTTTCAGAAATATCGAAGGGGATGTCGGTCTTCCTGACGATCGGCAGCTTCTTTCTGCGGCTGATGTCGTCCCTGTAAAGTGAAATGTCCAGTGATCCGACCGGAACACTAACGTGCTCGATCATGTCGATCCTTGCTGAAAGGCGATGTGCTATATGAACGCCGCCCCGCTGAATTCCCACAAGGCACAGCTTCTCAGGCCCCTTATTCTTTTCCATTATCTCGTGTGCGATCCTGGAAAGGATCCTCTCGATGTCCTGTTTATTGAGGAGCTCCTTGTTCATCATCTCATAAAAAAAGCCTTCTCCCCGCTTCAGGAAAAGGCCTGTTATTCAGTTTTGGCGTCACTTGTTCTCCTTACCTTTCTGGCCTCACAGGGCCATCATTAAAGGCACTAATTTATACCACAATCCTCCGGAAATTGTCAAAAATATTAGTCTGTCAGCGGCCCTTTTTTTTCTTGCGTAGGGCAGCCGATCCCCGAAAATGCAAAAAGGATCCTCTTTTCCTTGTCCGGCTTAGCGCATGAAAAGGGAGTCTTGGATATCTCATCCAGGAGCCGAACCGCCTCAGTCCTCGATGGAAGCCGCTTGAAGCCTTCACAAGCGATTTCACCTGTCTGAACATTGATGAGACGTGCAAACTCTCCGTCAGTCACGAGGCAGAAAGGGAAGGTTTCCGAGCACGCGACCCGGCACAAGGCAATGGAGTAGCGCTCCCACGATTCAGGCGAACTCATTGCGCATTTAGCAAGAAGAAAGCCGCCGCCACCGATATTAATGACGATGTCGGCCTTGACATTAAAAAAGACGTCGTTCAGTTCGACCCGGAATTCTTTCTCTGTCTCTATGTCTTCCTTAAGGTAGCCCTTTTCAGACACAAGATATTCGACAATCATCGCCCTTACGCGGTCGAGTCCCATATTTGCGATACGTTCTTCTTGGGCCACCTGCTCAGATATAAGCAGCTGCCGGTCTTCAGGGCTCCTTGGAATTCTTCCCAGCTGGATGAGTTTAGACATATCTTCTCAACTTACTTCCTGACTCCTTCTTTAAGGAGCAGTCCGTATTTATCGTTTTCGAAAGGATGTATTTCCGGCATCTTGGCAAAGAGCCAGCCCTTGAAAATGCTCTTTCCCTTCTCGAATATCTCGACCCGGACAGCCGGATTTACAGGATCATTGCTGCCCGATGTAATATTCGATCCCAACATCTTGAAATCGGGCAAAAACTCACCGACCGTAACTTTTAAATTAGTGCCCTCGATTTCGAGCTGAGAGTTGATATCAACGATATATTCTTTGGTCTTCTTGGCAACCTTATCTGCAAACATAAGCCTTACCTTCCGCCAACTCTTTTTCACGTCCTCCGGCACCTGAACAGTCTTCTGCTCTTTTGTGGCCATATCACCATGAGGAGCACCCATCTGCCCATGGGGCGGCATCGTCTCAGGGGATTTCATCGGCTGTGACAGATCAGACGGTTGCGCCATTGGCGATTGCATGGGCGCCTTGGGGACAGGTTGTTCTTCCTTCTTTTGGCAGCCTCCTAAGGAAACTGCAAGGCTAATTG
>PMYY01000029.1:289-4181 GCA_003170655.1 Nitrospiraceae bacterium | reverse complement strand
ATCTGACGGGGGCGGTCTTCCTCTCTCATGTACTCCCTGGCTGTATCGAATTCGCCAGCCTCGGCAAAAGCAATAGCTACAAATAAATTTTCAATCTTTTTGGCAAATCCTTTCATGATAAGCTCCTTTCATTGTACATCCTCGATATTATCGATATATGATTAGCATATATCATACCTAAATGCATGTTATTGATTTTTATAGAATAGATTGGCACGGCATATTTACGCATGAAACATTGTCTGTCAAGAATTGGGCTTGCAGCCTTGCGCGCCAATGAATATTGTGTCAATGGAAGCAATGTTGCATTATTGACTGCACTATTGCTATTTGCAATAGTAAGAGGCAAGCTAGCATGGAGCTTATGTCCACCACCGTTAAATCCGAACATCGTAGCAGACAGCCCTTGGTGTCGTATGAATTTGGCGCAACTCATTGTATCATCCGTCCTTATGCCATTATGCAGCTACAACATAAACAGGGCAGTGGGCCATATCTATCACCTTCTCGACGGCATGGTCTCCAAAGACTTTCCTGAACCAGTTCTTTTTCGGCGCACCCATGATGATAAGGTCACACCGTTCTTCATCGGCAACTTCTACGATTGCGTCAGGGACGTTACCCTGCTGGACTCTTGTCTTGATAAGTGCGCCCTGCGCCTTGGCATCAGCTTCCACCTGAGAAATGACCTTGCCGACTCCGCTGTCGAGGGCATCTTCGATGTTCTTGATGCCTGTCAGATTAAGGTCTCCTTCGAATGGAGGAATGACCTTTACTACGATGACCCAGGTCTTTTCGTCCTTAGCCATCTGCAAGCCAGTATCCAGAACATTCTTGTTACCGTTCAAAGCGATTAGTACTTTTCTAAACCCTTTCATTCTTATCACCTCACTGCGAGTACAGGACATGGAGCGTTTATAATGACATTCTCGATGACACTGCCGATGAGCGCCTTGTCGAAACCGACCCATCCGTGAGTGCCCCTGATGATGAGATCGTTCTTGAGCTTGCGAGCGGTCTCGACGATCCTTTCTGCTTCGTTCCCGTCGGCCATCTCGGTCTTGACCGTAACACCCATCTCGGCCGCAAGGCTTGCGGCCTCCGACAGCACTTTGCGGGCATCCAGTGCAATATTTTCCTTGATGATGCTGGAAGAGATGAATTCCACCATCTCCTCATACCGCGGGACAACATAGAGTGCGGTAACTTCAGAACCTTCTATCTTAGCCAGTTCGCAGGCCCGACCGAGGGCCTTTTTGCTGACGGGCGAACCGTCATACGAAAGCAGAACCGAGCGGTATGGTCCCTCGCAATCAGCCGCTTTCTTGACTATTAGGACATCGCAGGGCGAGGACTGAAGGACCCTCGACGTTACGCTGCCCATGAATATCTTCTTAATGCCTTTCCTGCCGTGTGTTCCCAGTGCGATAAGGTCGGCGTTCTTTGCCCTTGCCATATCTACAAGTACCTCGTGCGGCTCGCCTTCGCAGACGAACGCCAGAAGATTGCCGTTCAGCCCCAGCTCTGCTGACATACTGTCGCGGGCTATAGAACACATGTTCCTGCCGAGTTTAAAGCGTTGCTCTCTCTGCTCGGGCAGGCTGGTGAATTCCTCTTCGCTGAAGAATACGGAATGCGCAAGAACTGCAGTCCCTCCATGCCTCCGTATCCATCCAGCCGCCTGGCACAAGGCGGCACTGCTGAATTCGGAATCGTCGTACCCTACAATGATCTTCTCATACATGACTAATGCGCTCCATCGCTCTTTCTGAAGACCAAGCCGACACCGAAACCGGCACCCAATGCGGCCATGATAGAGATGATACCGTATAGCGCACCGTTGTTCTTTGCCATAGTGGCAAGGGCCTTTACGATGCCGACCTGGTCGACCCTAACGTTCGAAGTGGCTGTCTCAGTAACTTTCCCGTCCTTAACCGCATAAACTGTAACTGTATAGTCNNCTGGGCCAGTGTTATGTTCCCGATAGATGCGGAGTAAAGGTTCGAATCGGCCTTATACTTTGCGAATTCATCGAACCATTTTGATTTCTCTTCCTCTGTAGAGACATTCATCGAGGCATGTTTCTGCAACGCTGGAAAGCCGATGCTGTATTTTTCCATCTCGTCCCTGCTGAGAAGATCATCCAGCTTTTTAGTGCTGAAGACCTCGTAAAAATTCGGCACATGCTCTACGTTCAAATCTCCAACAGTCATCCAAAGCAGACCTCCTACCTTTCCCTTTTTGCGCAAGGTCTGGTGTGCATCCTCGGAAGCTACCTTTATGATCAGCTCCGTCCCCGGGTCGGAAACCCCGCTTACGCTGACCGTGCCGCCGTGATAGAAAGAGTCAACCGTAATGTGGTCGTGGTTTGCTTTTGCCGTTAGTTGTGCAAAGACATCACTGGCAAACAGAGAGATGAACGAAAACATTGCAATCTTGACTGCAAGCACTAGTTTCGAAGTCAATGAGTGGGTCATCAGTGACCTCCAGCTTGGGCTAATAGAAGAGAAGGGCTCAGGGTAAGCTCGAACACTATCTTGACAGTAACGATGAGCACAATAATGGCTAGCAGAATCTTGAGCTGTTCGCCCTTTAATTTGCGTCCGAAGACTGCGCCCACCTGTGCGCCTATGGTCGAGCCCACCAGCAGCAATACGGCAAGCGTAAAATCGACCGTATGGTTAGTATACGACTGCAAAAAAGTGACCTCGATGCAGGTGAAGAGAATCTGGAAAAGACTCGTGCCGACGATCACGTGCATTGGCATCCGCAGGATGTAGAACATTATCGGTACCATGAGAAAGCCGCCGCCCACGCCCATTATGGCGGCTAAGATCCCGACAAGACAACCGAGGAATATGGGAACGAGGACCGAATGAGTTACGCCTGACTTTTCGAATTCGGTCTGCAGAGGGAGCGACTTGAGAAAGGCGTCGATCTTGTTTTCTTTCCGAACTGTTGCGGTCTCAGATGTTTTTTTCCGCATGCTCTGGAGGCTTTCGATGAACATGTAAGCTCCGACGATTCCGAGCATTAGGACGTAAGTGATCTTGATGACAAAATCCGCGTTGCCCATCGCCCTGAGGATCTTAATGCCTTCGACGCCAAGGAGGCCGCCTACGAAGCCGCCGGCCAGAAGATAGAGTCCCATTTTGAAATCGACATTACCCACCCTCCAGTGTGCGTAGGTGCCTGACGTTGATGCCGCGACAATCTGGTTCGAATCTGTGGCCGCGGCAACCGTGGCTGGAATGCCGAGCATGATGAGAAGGGGTGTCATGAGAAACCCGCCACCGACGCCGAAAAGGCCCGAAAGCAGGCCGACAGCAAGGCCGAGTCCAATCGGGATGAAGATGTTGATACTAGTGAGTGCTACAGGTAAGTACAGATACATCATTATTTATACCTCCTTAAGATATTTGGGCTTCTTAATAGGAAAAAGCCTGTCTCGCCATAGTTACTATCCGTGTCGAGGTAGTCTTTAGCAGTTTTTTCAATTCTTTGGGGGACAGATGTTCCTTGTCCGTTACACTAGGGCCAAGCATTACCATGTCGATATTCGTTCCACGATCCAGAAGTTCCTCAAGGGCCGGATAAACGGCAGCCCCTACTGTGGTAACAACAGCATGAACGCCCGCTGCCCTGCATTTGTCCATGACCGACTTGTACTTTATGTCGAACTGTCGGACTTTCTCGTCACTCTCTTCGACAATCTTTTTTGCTGTTACGCCCTCATCAGCCTCTGCAAAAGTGATCGCGGACATTAAGTCGTCAAATCTGCTCATCCTGTCGATCTTGCGAACAAAAACGGTATTCAAACTCCCTTTAAGGGTTTTGGTCATGTCGATAGCGTAGGAAAGTCCTTCCTCGTATCGGTCATCATCATATGTCA
>PMYY01000029.1:0-188 GCA_003170655.1 Nitrospiraceae bacterium | reverse complement strand
CTCAGACCAAACGCGGCATCAAGCTCCTGTGCACTTATAATATATTGGGTAGATGGGGACGGATTTATCGCTTATATAATGGGGTCAATAATAGCTTCATAACAGCCTAGAGAGAGACTGACAGGTTCATGTAAAGCAAAAATTTATAAGCAATACGGCCAAACATGGAAAAGCATACCCGCGGATTC
>PMYY01000057.1 GCA_003170655.1 Nitrospiraceae bacterium | reverse complement strand
CTGATATGTATTAAACCTGTCAAGTGCTGATGGTCGGCGTCTTTGTTTTTTGTCATAACCTCCTTTTTGGATTATACATTTGGGTCAGGATAGCAGCGATAAACGACGGTAGATCACTCTGATATACGCGGGTTGGATACCGCATGACTTGTCTTCGTCGTGGAGCTGCCTCTGTCTAAAGTCGGGGGTCAGCCTGTAAGAAGGCGCCTCATAGTTCTTTCGAGGGTTCTCCCAACCGGCTGCTATCCTGGCCGAAATGCACACCTGTCGGATCAATGTCCGTAGTTGTTTAGAGGTGCAGAAAAACAAATTCATGCTTACGAAGCCTCCATAGGCAACAGATTTTCCTTTACTGTGCACGTCTGCATGTTATGCAACTTTCACCACAGGGGTATTGTTCTTTCCCATAACTTCGCAACCAATAGCCCAAATAAACCCTGCCAACTCCCTTGCCACGGCTGTGCATGCCTGTACTTTTAGTTTCCCTTTTTGTGTCAGATGCCAGTATCGGCCGCACAAACGTTTTTGCGCTTTCCACGCGATTGCCTGCACTGCTTCACTCGCCTTTTCAGCCTTGCGCTGTAGATGGGCCGTCTTTCGAGCCGGTAGCCGATAGCTCCAGGAAGCTTCTACAAGTACTCTCCTCACATGTCCATTGCCTGTTTTGGTGATTTCTCCTCTTCTTTTACGTTTGCCGCTTGAATCCTCGCTCAGTACTAATCCAAGATAGGCCATCAATTGCCGAGGACTTTTGAAACGGCTTATATCTCCTATCTCTGATACAATGGTCATCGCAGTTACAAGGTTCACTCCCCGTAATGCCATCAATGCTACTACGACGATTCCCAACGACCATCCACTAAGCGCTCTGCTCATCTCTTCTTCCAGCGATACCACGCGTCCCTGAAGGTGTTTAACTGCATCCACATACTCTTGAAAGACGATCTGCTGGATTGGGTTTTCAAAGCTGATCTTTTCCAACCAGCGGAAATGTGCTTGCGTCCATTTATTTTGGCCGGTGTAGATCCTCTTATTGCGCAACAAAAAGCCGTTCAACCGTTGCCGGGCACGCCGTTCCATGCTCTTCATATCTTCACGAATTCGGGTTAGGTCCCGCATCGCCTCTTGCTGCTGATCAGGAACCCACACCGCTGTCAGTTCATTTGCTCGAAGTAAACGTACCAGAGTCACAGCATCGCGCCGATCTGTCTTCACTCGATTTCCAGCTTTCTTCGGTATCAGTGAAGGAGCTATAACATCACATCGATGCCCCATGTCCGTTATTTGCCGATATACTCCGTATCCGCACGGACCAGCCTCATAACAAAAAACAGCCCGACTTCCAGAGGGAATGACTTCCTTTACCAGCTTTGTCAGCGCCTCGGATGTATTGGCAATCTCGCCATAGTATCGGGGCGCTCCATGCTTCCCTGCGGTTGCAATTGCTATCGTTTCCATATGTACATCCATACCGATAAATGTGCTAAAATTTCTCATAACCTGTCCTCCTTAATTGTGGCTCTGGGCCTTTTGGTTTCTCTACCTTAAAGCTTAACCCACGTTCTTTAAGTTGGACAGGTTTAATACATTATGTCTAAACCGCTACGCGGTAGAGACGTTCTGACGGTGAGATATATTGTGCTCTTAAGCAGCAAATTCATTCAATTGAACTCAGATCTGGGAATTGATAGTATTATTGTATGAAACTCACGATGGGAGGCGGGATGAGAATAATGACAATAGTAACAACGATTGTGCTTTGCCTTTTATTGATTTTTTCGGCAGCGGTGTTGGCACTAGACATCAATATAGGAGATGGTGATATAAGAATTCGGACTGGAATAGAGGCACCGCCTCCTGTGGAATTTGTCCAACCACCGGAACTTGTTCCTATACTAGGAAGGTATGTATATTTTGTGCCTAATATTGATTTTGACCTCTTTTTTTACCAAGGGTACTGGTTCAGACCATATAAAAAGCACTGGTTCAGATCAGATAATTATGCTGGATCATGGGAACACGTGCGCCAAGCTCCGTCTCCTTTGATAGACCTACCGCAAGATTACAGAACCATTCCACCTGGGTATTATCGCATCCCGTACGGCGAACTGAGAAATAATTGGGAGAGATGGGAACGGGAAAAATATTGGGACAGGAGATTAGAGGACAGAGGAAATGGAGAGCGCGAAAGAGAAAGGCAAAACAGAGATGTCCGTCCTGAGAGGGAGAGGGATCATCCGGAAGATAGAGATGTCCAGCCAGAGAGGGAGAGGAATCGCTATTAGAAAAATGAGCTGAGGGGCATATCCTGTGGGGTCAACCCCTCAGCTAACATTGACATTACCAGCTTTAGCATCACAAGTCCGATGATTCCTGGAAGAAATGTCGGGGGAAAGTCCCGATATGTTCGGTCACTATTGTAAGTAGTACTCGAGAATCACAACTCAACAGTCTTTTTTCAATAATCACCAATGAGTCACAGGTGAACCCTTTGAGGATGTCATGTCTTTTTATCCTCCAGTAAAGCGGACAGACTGATATATGTATTTTGTTCTATTTGTTGAAGCTTAAGATCACGGATTTTGTCATGAACAGGGCAGCGCATCCTACCAGAACATAGAATATGGCATTGTCGAATGAATCTCCTGTCGGAGATAGTATGGATGATAGCGGCATGATGATGATATATGCCATCAAGATTAGCAGGATGACGAAGGCAAGTAGTGTCAGGTGGCCTATAAGGATTCCTGCTACTTGTGCGGCGATCGGTTCTTTTCCCTGATTTTCGGGGGTTACGTATATTTTTTCTTCTGCCATAAGTGTACCTGAAAAAGGCTGTTATAGCATATGTTGTCGTGATAAATTATGTTTTCTTTAATGTTTTAAGTAGAAGGCGAGAGGTCAGTCTGTGTTAATGGTAGGGGCGACCATGTAGCTCAGCACCGCAAATTTGTCGATTTTAGGAAGGTTAGGCGCTTTCGCTCACTGGACGAGCATTGATAAGGCTCCTAAAAAAAGTGAACAAAGGACACTGAATAGGATACTCGATTGTACTACATCACTACACAACGGAGCCGAAGAGCCTACCAATGCCCGCCGTTAGTGCCATTGCGAGTGCTCCCCAGAAGGCAACACGCATCGCACCCTTGGCAATAGATGCACCACCGGCGTATGCCGCTATTCCCCCCAGAATAACTAAAGCAACGAGTGCTGTAGCAGATGAGACTTCGGCAACCCGGGCTGAAGGCGCCAGCAGTGCTGCTGCAATCGGAATAATCGCACCCGCAACAAAAGAAATTGCAGAGGCAAATGCGGCTTGGATTGGGCGTGCCCGCCGAGTCTCCGTAATGCCAAGTTCATCACGTGCATGTGCTCCAAGGGCATCCCTCGACATAAGTTTTTCTGCTACAATCCGTGCCAGAGGTTGATCAAGTCCTCGGCTTACATAAATTGAGGTTAACTCCGCCAATTCGCGCTCTGGTTTACTTTCTAGTCCGTGTTTTTCTATCTTGATATCCGCCTCTTCGGTGTCGGCTTGTGACTGAACCGATACATACTCGCCTGCTGCCATAGCCATGGCGCCAGCTATCAGACCTGCCACACCTGTTAGTAGGATACTGCTCTGAGGAGCACCAGCAGCGGCTACGCCGACGACAAGGCCTGCTACCGAGATGGTTCCATCATTCGCACCAAGAACAGCAGCGCGAAGCCAGCCGATGCGACCTGCTCTGTGGGAATCCCCTTCAATGCGTGGTATCAATAAAGTGTCCTTTCTGACCAACGAGTTATTATTTAGTTCTGTACAAAAGTCGCACTATTTATCACTGCCGACTTATTTTATCACAATAACTATAGCTTTCTAACTCATACGTATCCCCAGAGGAATGTTCTACAAAAAGCTGTCTGATCCAATTTTAAGTCCACGTTATTAGATCGTGTGCTGAAGATATTTATTTCGGTAAGAAAAGTTGTACAAGATTTTCTCCAAGATCATGTCGACAAAATCGTTGACATCTTCTTTTTTTAGCGCTTGACAATTACCGATCGAAATATAGCGTCTTGACTAAGGTTGGCGATATCGAGGTTATAAGTTGAAGGCGAGAGGCCTTTCTCTGCAATAATTAACCGATTTTATTTTTTCCGTCGGCAATTCTCTTGGGTAGGGTGTCATACAAGCTTGCCCTATATAATGAATTAGTCTATGATAATCTTCAGAAGGATTGTGCAGAGCAAATAAGTCCATAATTTGGCTGTCAACAATAAATATAATCAGTGTGAAACGCTAATGGGTAGTAAGCACAGAGATAAGCTCGGCATTCTTGTCATCGGATCTCTTGGGGTTGTATTCGGGGATCTTGGCACCAGTCCTTTATATACATTGAGGGTGTGCTTCTCAAGCTTCTTCGCAATTGCTCCCACGCCAGAGAATGTCGTTGGACTCGCATCTCTTATATTCTGGGCATTGACCCTTGTTGTAAGTACCAAATACGCCATATTTATTCTACGTGCGGATGACGAGGGCGAGGGCGGTATTTTCGCTATGTTGGCGCTGCTGCACAAGAACATGGGAGCCAAGCTTAGTCGTAATATCATTCTGGTAATGTGTTTCGGGTCGGCATTGCTTTATGGTGATGGACTCATCACCCCGGTTATATCTGTTCTTTCTGCTTTAGAAGGGTTGGAGGTTGCAACATCTCAAGCAAAACCGTTTGTGCTGCCGATTACCTGCTTGGTGCTTGTGTCCCTGTTCCTATTGCAGAGCCGTGGCACAGGGCGTATCGGTAAATACTTCGGTCCGATCATTTGCATTTGGTTCGTCTCTATTGCTGCATTGGGGATTAACGCAATTTTGGCTAAACCTGGAATACTTTCGGCAATCAATCCCAGGTACGCGATTTCTTTTTTCGTAAGCAATGGTTGGCGCGGATACCTCATCCTGGGAGCGGTAGTATTGTGCATCACCGGCTGTGAAGCACTATATCTTGACATGGGACATTTTGGCAGCAAAGCGATTCGCATTTCCTGGTATGGGTTGGCGCTGCCTGCGCTGTTGTGCAATTATTTCGGTCAGGCTGCACTGGTTCTTGCAAATCCAGCAAATATCGAAGACCCTTTTTATGGGCTGGTGCCCCATGCTTTGCTCTATCCTATGGTGGGTCTTGCCACTGCCGCCACGATTATTGCTTCGCAGGCCATTATTTCTGGCGTCTTTTCCATGACTAGGCAAGCGATGCAACTAGGCTATATCCCTCGCATGAGAATCATTCATACCTCTGATATGGCTGAGGGCCAAGTATATATTCCGGTGGTTAATTTCATGATGCTCTTTGCAGCTATTGCTTTAGCGCTTGGCTTCAAGCAATCAGAGAACTTAGCGGATGCTTATGGCATTGCAGTCACTGGCGATATGTTCATCACGTCTACTATTTTTTTTATTATCAGCCGGAAGATCTGGGGCTGGAGTCTATGGAAAGCCTTACCTCTTGCCGCGACTTTTTGGTTGATTGATGGATCCTTTCTAACTTCTTGTCTACTGAAATTCCTAAGTGGCGGATGGTTTCCAGTGATGACTGCTCTTTGCATTCTTACGCTCATGATCACCTGGAGAGACGGGTGGGACACACTTGGTGATAAGATCTACAGCATGCAGACGCGCATAGATAGTTTTGTGAGGCTTATCTCGACTAGCAATCCCGTGCGTCTTCCAGGTACAGCTGTTTTTCTTTCCACATTCCAGACCGAGGTGCCGCCGATGCTTCAGTATCACTTGAACCACATCGGAGCTTTGCATGAAAAGATTCTGATACTATCTATCCTCACCACTGATATACCGGAGGTTCGAGATCAGGATAAACTGGAAATTCGGAATCTTGGTCAGGGGCTATACCGTGTTACCGCCCAGACAGGATTTATGGAAACTCCGGACGTGCCGGCTCTACTGACTTTAGCCAAGTTTAAAATACCTGACTTAGATCTAGAAAGTACTGTCTATTATCTTGGAAGGATGTCTCTGGTTCCTGCTAAGGAGAGAATCATGGACCCAATACGCAGGTTTTTATTCTTATTTATGCATCGTAACGCGGTGAGCCCGGTTATTTACTACAACATCCCGCCGGATAAGATTCTCGAACTGGGCGTGCAGCTTGAATTTTAAAAGGCTTGGGCTACGGGCGCAACAGGTGGTGGGAGTTGGGCTCCGAGTGGTGTTGCCTCTGAGAATGGCACTGTTTTCATTGCGACCGGGAACACTTTCGGCACGAACACTTGGGCCGGCGGAGAATCGCTGCTGCGCTTCGCCGCTGGCCCTGTCTTTACCGGCAAGCCTGCTGATTACTTTACTCCAGATAACTGGCGCGCTCTTGACGCGGGCGATGTTGACTTGGGTGGCACGGGTCCCATAATCCTAGACCTTCCGGGTTCTACGCCATCAAAGCTGCTTATTGGGTTAGGCAAGGACGGCAAGATTTACCTCATAGATCGGAGCAAACTGGGTGGAGTCGGCAAACCGGTCGTAGCCGCAACGGTTGCTAAGAACGCTATAATAGGCGGCGGAGCTGCATACACAACAACAAAAGGTACCTATGTGGTCTTCAATGGTAGAGGCATCCACTGCCCCTCAGGCCAGTCTGGCGACCTTACTGCTGTGCATATTGTGCCGGGCTCACCACCAACCGTGCAAACGGCTTGGTGTGCAAAACAGAACGGTATGGGATCTCCTATGGTAACAACTACGGACGGTCATGCAGAGGCAATAGTTTGGAGCGTTGGCGGTGAAGGTGATAATCGCCTCCACGGATTCGATGGCGACACCGGAAGAATCATATACGGTGGAGGTGGCGCGGGAGATCTGATTGGTTCGGTACGACGTTACCAAACGCCTATTCTTGCCGGTGGTCGTATTTTTATTGCAGCCGACAACACTGTGAAAGCCTTCGTGCGGAATTCTGGGCAGTCTCGATCTCGGCAGTAACAAGGCCCCAGAAATAGTGTAGTCAGGTTGGATTGCTGATCCAACCTACCGCAATGACATTGATGCCGCCTACCGAAATTCTTAGAGGAAGGCCAGATTATGAGTATAGGTTCTCTAGTTCGAGGAATACGCAGTTTCCGTTTGGGCAAACTGCGATTGCTCCTGTACTCTCTCATGTTCACAACAGTTTTTGTGGCAGCCCTAGTTGCACTCGGGCTGCATCACATCTATTTTGATCGAACCAACTTGCCTGACATAGAACCATTCGCCCGGTTTGAGTTACCCGAGATCGGCGGTGTCTACGATGCCAATGATCTGCCGCTCATTGAGCTGGCAAGAGAGTACCGACAGATAACTAAGTACGAAGACCTGCCGACTATTGTTAGAGATGCGATCGTCGCCACTGAGGATAAGCACTTCTTCTCGCACAGTGGAGTTGACTATTCAACAATTCCGCGTGTATTAAGCAAAGTTCGGATCGGTGCATTAGCGGCACACCTTACACAGTCTGCGTGGAAAGATGAGGGCATTAGAGTAGTCATCTTTCCGCAGGGCGGTTCGACCATCACGCAGCAACTTGTGCGCGGTTATTTCCTTAAAAAGCTAACGGCTCATGAAAACGGCGCAACACTTCTGCGCGGTGGGCTTCTGCTCCGTGGCCTGTCTTACATAATTGGTCCGCAAAACGTCAACAAACTGATTCGTAAGCTGGAGGAGATGAGGCTATCGTTGTGGGTCGAGGAAGAGATGCAGAAGCGTTTAGGTTCTAAACGCCGAGCTAAGGGCTTGCGGAAAAATAAC
>PMYY01000241.1 GCA_003170655.1 Nitrospiraceae bacterium | reverse complement strand
AAGCGGTCGCTGTTTACTGTCGTGTCTCTTCTTCGGAAAACAAGGGGAACCTGGAGTCACAGAAGCGGCAGCTCCTGGATTGATCCAAGTAGTGAAACGTATAAATAATTCATTCACCGACTGGATGGTTTTGTGATCACGTACTTACCGCCGTATTTACATTCTTTCACAATTCCTTCATAACTACTTCATAGTGTTTTGATAGTCTGTAATCAGAGCATAAATGAGGTCTTTCCTTATCAGAATGCAATGATGTTAAGGAGCTATTAGTGAGAAGATTATCAACACGATCCTATCAGGAAGTATTGCATGTCTGTTTGCAGTCACCACACCGTTTGTTGCAAATTAATGATCCGGATATTGAGAAGAGGGAGGTAAATCAACAGAACAGGATCGAGCAAGGTGTTCGGAGTGGTCAGTCGACCCCGAAGTAAACGGGCAAACGAAGCGCAGCAATCCAGAATCAGGCAGAGGGAGGAGTGCAGGTGATCCTGGGATAACGGCAAGCTGACAGCAAAAGACAAAACGGAGCTCACTAGGCGACAAAACAGTGCAAGCAGGAACATCTACACAAGGTATCACAATGACAAAACCGCAAATGTCGGGAAATAGTGTTTGGGATTCCAGTGCAAGAGTGAAAGTTGATTTCTTGCACGTACGGATCAGATTAAGAGAAAGTCTGATCCGTCATTATAATAGATTTAGTTGGATGTCGAATGCATTTATAAAAAGCGAAAGGAGGTAACAAAATGAAAACGTTATTTTTGGGAACGATGCTCTTAGTATTGATGTTTGTAGTTCCTATGCCAACAATGGCAGGAGTAGCAGTAGGTGTTGGGGTTGCTCTTCCACCACCCATCGTAGTTGAGACGCCTCCAGCGGTTGTAGCTTTACCTGCTGCACCCGGTGTTTACGCTGCTCCTGACGTTGATGTAGACCTTTTTTTCTGGAATGGATGGTGGTGGCGCCCTTGGGGAGGTCATTGGTATCGTTCACGGTATTACGACCACGGATGGGGTTACTTTAGAAACGTTCCAAGGTTTTATAGCCGTGTAAATCCAGGTTGGAGAGGATATTACAGAGGGCATAATTGGAACGGTCGCCCGTGGAACTATCATCGGATTCCTCATCAAGAATTTGTGCGTGGGCATTACGGGCATTACAGGCGTTAATTAAGTTTGAGATACCCCGCAGTCTCTGCTGCGGGGTATCGGCACCGGTTGTCCGCAAGCGTTGAGTAAAGGTAGAACAGCACAGGATCATGTTCTCGATGGCTACTGAAAATTTTGAATGGAAAGTTCATTCAACTGCTGGCCTCAGTGACGCTGATCTTTCTCCCCAATAGGCTCTCGTAGGCTCAAGTTGCAATCGAGGTGTTTTGATCCTTCTTCACTCATTGATATAAGAAAAGTATCTGCACCTAACATTTTCTCGGAGGATATTATGACAGCAAAAGAGCTGTTTGAAGAAGCGCAGGTATTTTTCATTGAAGGCAACATCCAAGACAGCATTGAGTCTTTTACCAAGGCTCTCGATGCCGGATACGATCCGTTTATAACCCATCTTAGCAGAGGGGTCGCCTATTTGAGAACCGAAGCAACCGATAAGGCGACAGATGATTTCGGTAAGGCGGTGCTGCTGAAGATTGACAATCCTCGGGCCTATTTCTACAAAGGCATGGCTGCCATGATGTCTGGTAAGAATGAGGCTGCCATACTTGATTTCAACAAAGCAATGGACTTGAAGGCNNAATCTGCAGTCATTCGTCGACACATACGGATTGATCAAGACAGAGATGTGGAAGGTCATGGCGGAGGTCTCAGGCGAGGTGCCTAAGAAGGCGATCGAGATGACTCCTGAGGAGATAGAGAAGTTCAAGAAGTTCCTAGGTCAAAAGGCCTGAGGCTCTATTCGGTATGTAATGAGGTCTGAGATCGAAAAGAACACTTTCAAAAGTTGTTGTATTTAAGGAATAATTAAGAACTCCCTGTGCTCTTGGCACAGGGCTGGATCGCTTGCCGGTCGTCCATCGAGTCAAGCGTGCTTTCAGAATGGAAACAGTTATCCTTCATGGTTCATTTATGCCCTCGTAAGCCGAGGGATAGTGAAGTAAAAAAAGCTACCGTTGCCCGTTTCACTCCTGACTCGTATATTTCCGCCATGCAATTCTACTATCTTCCTGCATAGGCTCAATCCAAGCCCTGTTCCTTCGNNCATTGTCGCGTAACACGGCAGCGATATGCACATTTCCACCATCCGAGGTGAACTTTATTGCGTTACTAAGAAGATTGCACAAAACCTTTCTCACTTTTACTGCGTCTGCGGTCATGGATTCCATACCATCTTCAATCTTGGATGTCACCTTTAATCCATGACAGGTTGTTTTTTCCTGGAAAAGCAAGATGCTGCTATCAACGAGGTCTTTAAGAAGGAACTCGCNNAGCTCCATCTTGCCGGCTTCAATATTCGACAGATCGAGTATATCATCGATCAAACCTTGAAGGTGCTTTCCACCTTTATTTATATAGTCGATATATTCAGACTGTTTACTACTTAAAGGTTCGCAGAGTCCTTCAATCATGGCGTCAGAAAAACCTATTACTGCATTTAAAGGCGTCCTCAATTCATGGCTCATGTTAGCGAGGAATTCAGATTTTGCCCTATTGGCGGATTCAGCCTGAAGTTGTGCCTCTTGAGCTTCTCTCGTTCTTTTCTCCAGTGTCAGGTTGGATTCAGCTACCCGTGATGACAGCTGATGCACCCATACTCCTTGAAAAGACGATAGTCCTCCTTCTCATCTGCGCTAAGGGCCAGCGCGTTTCCGCGAAGGAACATGTCGAAACGGGAGTTGGGGGTAATCAGAGACTTCTCGAACTCTGAGATGGCATCGGTGATGTTGCCCGCTTTGATGGCGTCGGAATAGATGTCGGAAAAGGCCTGCATATAATAAGGGTCTTTTGATAACTTTGGGATGACCTCCAGCCAGTCGCTCCCCATCTCTTTAGGGTTATGGACCGGCCCAGCCGCCTGCTCGATCAAGTCCTTGGCACGTCCGTCCCAGAATTGGGAGAAAAAGAAGCCGCTGTTGAAGGTGGTCGGGGAGCGGATAGGACCCATGTTGCCATTGATCCCCTTGGGGGTCTTTATCTGGTCGGTTCCGCCTTTTTTTAGGTCATGGCATGTGGCGCAGGAAATCGTGTTGTCGTGCGACAGGCGGGTATCGTGGTAGAGCCTTTCCCCGAGGCGAACTTTTCTTGAGTCGACGTCAATGGTAAGGGGAATGGGAGGGATCAGCCGGTCCAAGTCTGTGGCCGTAGCTTCTGGAATATCGGGTGCCTTTGCTGCAAGATCCCGACCCTGGAAGTCGTGAACAGCAAGAGCGACACCGGCTAGGATGAAAAGGATAATGACGGCATTCTGGGCGAAACTAATCTTTCCGACCTGGTTCTTAATCTGATATCCGCTTGGACCCTCTAAATCTTATCGGCTTGAAGAGGATTTTCTTGAGCTGAATACGGAGAAATCGACGCTATGCTTAAACTCAGCAACAGCTGTACTATTCATCAATAGTACCATCAGAATACAACACCTTCAGAAGAAATGAAGGACGTTTGTTGCAGCCACTAAGTCGCATTTGACGTCGGATGATCCATTCTTGATATAGGATTCACTATTGTATTATTTTATTGACCGATTAACAACGTTAGAGACCTCAGCGCCTTCGCAAGTGCGGCAGCAATGGATCAAAACGGTTCTGCGCAAGGGTTTGCGGGAGTGTGCTGCGAGTGGCAGGAGGTGCCGATTGAAGAGGGAGAGGATGTTACAATGTAGCCTTTACGGGTTAAGGGCCTTGCGGAAGTTGCAAATGGTGGCTTAAGATAAGAATTAAAATTATAGAGGTTCATTAGCTTTACCGATAGCCCCTATAGAAAAAAGTCTGCACCCAAAAAGAATTGCGCTATTTGCACTAACTAAACGCATAGTTGCGTGCACGATTAACATGGGCATTTATAGAAGTACTGAACTGACCAAGTTAAAAGGGGTGGGGATGGCCAAAGGCCGCCGATTATTATCACATACAGCAACCGCACTGATTTCGTTCCAATATATCCATCTAGAGTCGATGTTCGAATCGCTATCTGCTATCAATAACATATTTTACAGAACAAAGAACCGCGCGAGGAGATAAATTATGTCATCGCAAACGCTAACTATTGAGACTGAAGCAGCCGGATCACTGGCAGGGGAGGTAGCGGCCAGATCAGGCCAGAACCTCAATGCATGTTACCAGTGCCGGAGGTGTGCAGCAGGGTGTCCTGTAGGGGATGATACGGGGGTAACGCCTGACCGTCTAATTCGCATGATACTTTTAGGGGAGAAGGAGGAAGCAATGAACAACCTTCTTGTCTGGAAGTGCGTAGCGTGTTACACCTGTGGGACGAGGTGTCCGAACAACATACACACCGCCAGGATAACGGAGGCCTTGAAGCATATGATCAAGGAGCAACACTTAGAGCCAATGGTGCCAAAAGTGGCTAACTTTCACAGTGCCTTTTTGACGTCGACCTCTCATTTTGGAAGGGTAAACGAGATGGAGTTCATGGGAATTTACGAGATGAAGAATGCGAAGAATGAACTCACGAAGGGCGGCGGGGTCAAGGCAATAGTTGATGAATTAAAGGCTCAGATGGGACTTGGCAAGGCGATGATGAAGCTGAAGAGGATTCACTTCAGCATAGACAGAATCAAGGGCATGTCTGAGATAAAAAGACTTTTCAGTACGGCAAAAAAATAACTTTCTTCGATCCGTATTGGATTAACAGGGGGGTTAAAAAGAGGTAATGAAATGGAAATAGCTTATTATCCTGGATGTTCGCTCCACGCCTCCACAGCATTTTATGACGTGCAATGCAGGGATGTGATGGGCAGACTTGGATTCGATCTCAAGGAGATCAGGGACTGGAATTGCTGTGGGGCAACGTCCGCAGCAAAGACAAATGATTTTCTGGCGGTGGCGCTCCCTGCGCGCAATCTGGGCATAGCGGACGCGAGCGGTTATGCCGAGATGATGATTCCATGTGCGTCTTGCTACAGTCGGACCCTTCTGGCGCATAAAACCCTTGAAGGAGACAAGGATCTGAGAGACAGGGTCAATGCAGAGCTCTCGGAGAAGGTACAGGGGAAGATCAAGCTGCTGTCTATTCTCGATGTTCTGGTAAGGAAGGTAAAGTCGGGTGAGATTGCTGCTAGGGCGGAAAAGAAGCTGGCCGGGTTGAAGCCGGCGTGTTATTATGGTTGCCTTCAGACCCGCTATCCGATGGATGTTGAAATAGGGGACAGTGTTGAGAACCCCCAGGGGATGGAGATGGTATGCGGGGCTCTGGGAGCGGAGGCGATTGAGTGGGGGTACAAGACGGATTGCTGCGGTGCGTCGGCGTCGGTGAACGATAATGATTTATCTGTGAGATTGATGTCCAATATAATGAAGGACGCTGTTGTAAGGGGTGCAAATTGTTTTGTAACGACCTGCCCGATGTGTCAGTTGAACCTGGATGCTTACGAGCAGAAGATCGGCGAGCGATACGGCATCAGTGAAAGGCTGCCTGTCTATTTTATCACGGAGCTGATCGGCATCTCGATGGGTATCGGGGCTGCCGAGCTGCAGATCGACAGACATTTCGTAGAATCAATAGAACTCTTGAAAGGACTAAATCTGATATGAGCGAGAAGCCTTCCAGCAAGAAGATAGGTTCAGTTTTGATCGTCGGTGGCGGTATTGCAGGAATGCAGGCTGCCCTAGATGTGGCAAATTCGGGCTATTATGTTCACATAGTCGAGAAGTCGCCTTCTATTGGCGGCGTCATGGCTCAACTGGACAAGACATTTCCGACCAATGACTGCGCGATGTGAATAATCTCACCAAAACTGGTCGAGGTCGGCCGGCATCCAAACATAAAGCTCCACACGCTTTCAAACATCAAATCGGTTTCCGGCAGTGAGGGTGACTTTACTGTCAATATCATCGAAAATCCCCGCTATGTCGATATGGAAAAATGTATTGCCTGCGGAGATTGCGCGGCGAAGTGCCCAACAAAGGTACCGGATGAACACAACGAGGGACTGGGTCCGAGAAAGGCTATCTATGTAAAATATTCACAGGCGGTGCCCCTTAAATACGCTATTGACAAGGAGCGCTGCCGGATCTTGGGCTTGGGCAAGAAATGCGGTATCTGTGAAAAGAAATGTCCCACGGGTGCTATCAACTTCAACGACAAGGAAAAAGAGGTAGTGGTACACGTTGGTTCAATCGTCCTGGCTCCCGGCTTTAAGCCCTATGACGCACGGGTCAGAGGAGAGCTGGGCCTGGGACGCTGGAAGAATGTTGTGTCGGGCCTCCAGTTTGAGAGGATACTCTCGCCTTCCGGCCCGTATCAGGGCCATGTGAAGCGCCCATCCGATAACGGGCATCCCAAGAAGGTCGCCTGGGTACAATGTGTGGGGTCAAGGGACCCTCACAACGCCAATCCGTGGTGTTCTTCTGTCTGTTGCATGTACGCTACCAAACAAGCAGTAATTGCTAAAGAGCACGATGCGCATATAGAACCCACCATCTTTTACATGGAGATGAGGGCGTACGGGAAGGATTTCGACAAGTACGTAGAACGTGCCAAGAATCAGTTCGGCGTACGCTACCAGCGGTCAATGATTTCGGCGATCAGGGAAGAGGCTGGCACAGGAAATCTTCTGATCCGATATGCCGATGAACAGGGAAAGCTAATCGATGAGACCTTCGATATGGCGGTGCTTTCAGTCGGTCTC
Source organism: Nitrospiraceae bacterium (assembly GCA_003170655.1). Classification (GTDB taxonomy): domain Bacteria; phylum Nitrospirota; class Thermodesulfovibrionia; order Thermodesulfovibrionales; family Dissulfurispiraceae; genus Fen-1308. Next base: position 7,714 of record PMYY01000241.1, on the reverse strand, counting down.
GACGTCCCTCCCGAGACCATAGTCCTTGCAGAGCAGATGGGGATAGAGCTTAATTCTAATCACTTCAATAAAACGTCGTCTTTCAAACCGGTTGCCACCTCAAAACCGGGGATATATGCATGCGGAGCTTTCAGTGGTCCAAAGGATATTCCCGTTTCGGTTATGGAAGCAAGCGCAGCGGCATGCGCCGCCGCTGCAAATCTTTCGGAGGTGCGTAATACCCTTACAGTAAAGCCGGTTGCCCCGGAGCTGAGGAATATTGCAGGGGAGCCGCCGAGGATCGGCGTTTATGTATGCAATTGCGGCATAAACATCGGCGGCATAGTGAAGGTTCCGGAGTTGGTAGAGTATTCAAGGCAGCTTCCGTTTGTAGTGTATACCGAAGAGAGCATGTTTACCTGCTCGCAGGATACACAAGACAGGATCAAGGAATCGATCGTAAAGAATGGCATCAATCGTGTCGTGGTTGCAGCATGTACACCACGTACACATGAGCCGCTCTTTCAGGATACTATGCAGAGTGCAGGCCTTAACAAATATCTGTTTGAGATGGCTAATATTAGAAACCAGAACTCCTGGGTCCATTCAGACACCCCTAGACGCGCCACGGCAAAGGCTAAAGACCTTGTCCGCATGGCCGTAGCCAAGGCTGCTCTGCTTGAGCCGTTAAGTCAAACTGTGCTCGGAAACACCAAACGCGCGCTGGTGGTGGGCGGAGGCGTTGCTGGGATGAACGCCGCAAACGAACTGGCGAGACAGGGTTATGAGGTCGACCTTGTAGAGAGGTCGGACCGTCTAGGAGGACACGCGCTTAAGTTGTTCCAGACGACCAAGTCAGAGCTAGTCGCTCCATATGTCGAAGAGTTGGCAAAGAGCGTCACTACGGAACCTCTTATAAAGGTGCATTTGAATTCAGTGATATCCAAGGTCGAGGGCTTTGTCGGCAATTTCAAGACCACCTTGAGCAAAGTCGGAAACGGCAAAGAGTCGGTCGTAGTCGAGCACGGGGTTGCGATTATAGCAACTGGGGCTTCGGAGCTCAAGCCTTCCGAATACCTCTACGGGCAGAACCAGAGGGTGATGACTCAGACGGAGTTCGACAAGCTTTTTAAGGATAATTCACCTGCCTTCAAAGAGATGAAGAATGTCGTATTCATCCAATGTGTCGGATCGAGGGAAAAGGAAAGGCCTTATTGCAGCAAGGTCTGTTGTGCTCACTCCGTGCAGAGCGCCATCGAAATCAAAAAGAGAAACCCGAAAGCGAATGTTGTCATCATTAACAGGGACATCCGGACTTATGGGGAGCTCGAAGACCTTTACAAAGAAGCTAGGGACCTAGGCGTGTTTTTTGCCAAATACGACGAATCCAAGAAGCCTCTGGTTGAGGACAACGGCAGCACGATCGATGTCATATTTACCGATCATATCATTCAAAAGTCCATCAAGGTGAATGCCGATTATCTGGTCCTGGCATCAGCCATAGTTTCCAATAGGGAAGAAGAGCTTGCCCAACAGTTTAAGGTCCCGATGGATGCTGACGGCTGGTTTCTGGAAGCACACCAGAAGTTGAGGCCTGTTGACTTTGCCACTGATGGTGTCTTTTTATGTGGGTTGGCCCACTATCCAAAGGCCATAGATGAGACGGTTGCTCAAGCCCAGGCGGCCGTAGCGAGAGCTGTTACCGTCCTTTCGATGGACAGCATCGTAGTCGGTGGCAGCATATCCAATATAGAAAAGAGGCGTTGCGCAGGCTGCGGCGTATGCATTAACCTCTGCCCGTTCCAAGCGATAAAATTCGACGATAAAGGGAAGGCTGAGATCAATGTCGCGCTCTGCAAGGGGTGCGGCGTTTGTGTTACCTCATGCAGGTCCGGAGCTCCGGACCTTAAAGGATTCACAACAGGTGAGATCATGGCTCAGCTCGATGCACTGGAAGGAGTGCTTTAACAACAGTAACACAACAGGAGTCTTTATGGCCCTGTTGTATTAATTAAATGGGAAGGGTATTTCATGGCAAAGTTCGAACCAACTATCGTGGCTTTTCTGTGTAACTGGTGTAGTTACGGAGCGGCTGACCTGGCCGGAGTAAGCAGGATGAAATATCCTGTCAACGTCAAGGTCGTAAGGATTCCTTGCACAGGACGTATGAGTCTGGAGTTTATCATGGACGCATTCCGCAGGGGAGTTGACGGCGTCTGGGTATCTGGCTGACATCCGGGCGACTGCCACTACATCAGTGGCAACCTGATCGCCCGTCGCAAGTTTGCGATTATAAAGAACCTGCTGGAGTATGCAGGCCTAGAGCCAGGCAGGCTTCATTTCTCCTGGATTTCTTCTGCTGAAGGCGAGAAATTCGCCAGTTTTGCAACAGAGGTTGTCGAGAGCGTAACGGCATTAGGGCCGATTAAACGTCTTGTCAAAGAACCCGTCGAAGTCGAAAGCGGAGGTGCTGAATAATGCCTATTCGCACTGAAAAGATCAGGAAAGTGGCAAAAAAACTCTTGAACGACCATAGGGTCGATGTCGTCATTGGCTACAAGAAAGGTACTATCCCGCTAAAAAATATCCCATATTTTGCCAAAAATGCCGAAGAAGCTGACAAGCTTGTTTGGGACGGCAACTGCCGCGGCAACTTGGCGAGCTATCTGTCCCGTTTCAATGATAAACGTGTCGCCATAATTGCCCAGGGATGTGTGAGCAGAAACATAGTGGGCCTGATTCAGGAGAAACAGATAAACAGCGACAATCTCTACATCATTGGAGTGCCTTGCACCGGTATGCTTGACTCCCGGAAACTCATCGCAGCCGTCCCCGGAGAGATTACAGAAGTGACAGAGAATGACTTGTACGTCATTGCAAAAGGAAGGGGATTCGAGGTTACAATGAACCGCGGTGACGTGCTGAGCCGCAATTGCGATCGGTGCACTGTCAGAAACCCTGTGCTTTTTGATGAACTCGCCGCAGAGAAGGTCAATGAACAGAAGGACCCCGTCCGTTACGAGAAAATAAAAGCGGTAGAGGCGATGTCTCCTGAAGAAAGGGCAGCATTTGTCGATGAACTTTTAAGCCCTTGCATACGTTGCTATGCCTGCCGGGATGCCTGTCCGTTGTGCTACTGTCCAGAGTGTTTTGTGGACAAATCCAGCCCGCAGTGGTGCGGGAAATCCCAGGACAGCACGGATGTCCTGTCCTATCACCTGATCAGAGCCTTCCATACTGCAGGGCGGTGCACCGAATGTGGGGCATGCGAGGACGCCTGCCCGATGGGGATCAAGGTGAGGCTGATCTCCGGCAAGGTGGAAAAAGAGATCAGGGAAAACTTCGACGGTTATGAGGCATGGAAGGACCTGAAGACGCAGCCGCCACTGACAGTCTTCAAGCGCGACGACCCTCAGCCGTTCGTGAAGGAGTAGGTGCTGATATGGAATACATGAGACTGAACAAGAAAAATATGGCAGTTTTTATTGAAGAATTGGGAAGGACATGCGAGGTCTGGGGGCCGGTTAAAGAGGGCGAGCAGGTCAAGTACGCTCCTGTTTCGAATGCAACGGATATGGCCCTGGATGGGTTTAAAAACTCGACCATGTCTCCCAAGGAAATCTTCTTTCCTCAGTCAGAGAAAATGCTTTCATTTCGCCGGGAGGGAGAGGATGCCAACATTTACAGGGATGAACAGGCCCAGCCCACGAAGAAGGCCATCTTCGGCATAAGGCCATGCGATGCGCGGGCCTTCCGCATCCTGGACATGATTTTTAAGAACGACCAGTTTACCGATAACTACTGGTTTTCCAAGAGGGACGCTACAACCCTCGTCGGGCTTGGCTGTACTGAGCCGTGCAGTACATGTTTTTGCACATCGGTCAACTCCCACCCGTTTGACGAGAAAGGACTGGACGTCCTGGTCTCCGATCTCGGCGAGCACTACCTCTTTAAGGCCCTGACCAAGAAGGGCAGGGAGCTGGTTGCAGGCATATCCGTGATGAGAGAGCCCAGCGATGCGAATATCGAGGCCCATATGGTGCTCAGAAAGAAGGCTGAAGACGTTATGACTGTCCAGTTTGGCACCGACAAGGTGAAGGACAAGACGGTGCTGGAACTCTTTAACGAAGATTGCTGGACAGGGATATCCGAACCCTGTCTTAACTGCTCAACCTGTTCGTATGTATGCCCGACTTGCCATTGCTTCGATATACAGGACGAGGTATCAAAAGAAGGAGGAGAGAGGGTACGCAACTGGGAGTCGTGCATGACGTGGATATTCACCGTTCATGCGACTGGGCATAACCCGCGGCCTACCAAGAAGGAGCGAGTAAGACAACGGTTTATGCACAAGTTCAAGTATATTCCGATGAAGAGGAATGGGGAAATCGGTTGTGTCGGTTGCGGGCGCTGTGTCGCTTTGTGCCCTGTGAATATAGACATACGCGAAGTAGTGAAACAGATGAATTCTTGAGAATAACTACGACAAGAGCGAGAGTGATATATGAAAAACCCGTATTTGCCGTATCCGGTAAGGATAGAAAAGACAGTAATTGAGACAGAAGACAGGAATATCAAGTCGTTCAAGCTGGTATTCCTCAATGACGATGACTGTAAGACCTTTGATTATACTCCCGGCCAGTTTGCGCAGCTTTCGGTTACGGGCAAGGGTGAGATCCCCATCGGGATAGCTTCGTCCCCAACCGAAGGGGATCATCTACTTTTTACCGTAAACAAGATGGGAGTGGTTACTACTGCCCTACACAATCTGATTGAAGGATCAATAATGGGCGTGAGAGGCCCGCTCGGAAACTCCTATCCTTTCGACAAGATGAAGGGAAAGGATGTTACGATCATCGGCGGAGGTTATGCATTTACCACTCTGCGCGCCACAATTGTGTATATGCTCGACAAGAAAAACAGAGCTGATTTTGGGAAGATTACCCTTATTTATGGGGCTAGGACGCCGGGGATGCTGCTTTACAAAGATACCTTGGCGGAGTGGTCCAAACGGGACGATATCAATTATAACGTAACTGTAGACAGGGATGCGCCCGGCTGGACCGGGAGGGTCGGCTTCGTACCGGCAGTAACCGAGCAGGTTGCGCCGTCCTCAAAAAATGCCATCGCAGTGATCTGCGGGCCGCCCGTCATGATTAAATATACGCTGCCCGTTATGATCAAGCTGGGCTTTACTCCGGAGCAGACAATCACTTCGCTTGAAAATAGGATGAAGTGCGGTATCGGCATATGCGGCAGGTGTAACGTAGGTCCGGAGTATGTCTGCAAAGACGGGCCGGTATTCTCTATGGCCCAGTTGAAGGAGATGCCTCAAGAGTATTAATCTGTGCAAGAAAGTTCGTTCTATGAAGGAGGAATGTATATATCCGATAGTTCAAGATACGTTCCTGAAAATATGTGGTTTTATATAGTGCCTTTAAAGCGGTACGGATATAGTGATGAACTCACATGCGTCAGCCAAACAGTGTTGCTGACTTGTAAAAATATTTAAAGAAAAGATTTCACGGGATCAATGGATGGGTATAGTAACAATGATGGTCGGAGTTGATTCCACTATCAGAAGAGAATGAGTTGATCCTATTATTAACTACGTTCACGCCATAATAGTGTTACTAATGCGCCATCTTCAGTACCATTAGACTGACACAAACATTAGAGTAGAGAGCTAGAGGTAGGTCTATCAGCCACTTCGCAAGCTCTCTACTCTACCGGATCTGATTGCTGCTAACCTCTCCTACTGATAACATCAATTTTGCCAGTACTATGAATTCAGAGATTTCTACAAAAAACTTTCATGAGGCTTTGTCGATTGACTTCCTGTAACTCGCCTAATCCGGTCTCTAGCAAGGAAGATAAGAATTATCAGATCATTTCAGGGAATCCTCTTTACCGGTGAGTTGAGTTGGTCGACATGTCGGATATGGGTATATTCTTCATAAGAAAGTCTTTGAGCGGAAGCAAAAAAGGAACAATAGGATGAGAATGCGTGAATTTGTGTACTCAACAGCGTTAGCGGTTCTGTATTCTGCAGATTCTGTCTATGCCCATGGGGACCGTCCGGGCCACATTGACGAGCAGGGTTCGAGCCTGCCAACATGGATCACAATAGTCATGGTAGTCTCTTGGATTGTAATCGCGCTGGGCGCAGTCTTCTTTGTGCGTAGACTGATACGAACGGACGTACCTAAAGAACGTGGTAGCGAAGGACAGAAAAAGGCATAAACGTATTCTCGATAGCGATAAAAGTCCGACACTCTTGCTGTTAAGCAGTAATTCGCAGAGGTAGGCTGTTGAGACCGAAACCCAAACCACGTGACCAGTACGAATAAGCGATAGAGAACTAAGAAATTGTCTGTCTGTTTACCTTACGTTGCATAACTGTCGGTTTCAAGCTGCGGTTTTTAGGCGTTCAAGATAATGAAGGATTCCATTTTTTATTACAGGATTGGCACTCAACGTGAGTGTGAGTGTCCCGGCGGGGCGTGTAATACGTCCAGCTCTTTGCAACAGCGATCTTCTAAGGGTATTGGGCTCGGTGAACTCCCAAAGTGCAGCACGTTTTTCTGTCGTTCCACGGGTACGCGCATGGACAAGCATATGAAGTTCCCTCAGGATATTATGCGTCAATACTGCCGACATCAGGTAAAGATGATTTCCGTGCAGCCGTCTAACGGCGACATAATCCATATTGCACTGAGACTTCAGCTCGCCGCTCGTGTTTTCTTGAGACCCTCTGCCATTATGAAAGTAGAGAACCTTCTTCATGGTGGTCTGCTTGTTAGTCACGATCACCTTGAACTCGAATCCGTATTGCTGAGGAACAAAGAGGTCAAGCTGAACAGCTTCCTTGGATTGCTGTTTGACTCTCTTTCTAATAAAGAGAAAGCGAAACTTGTCATCCCATTTCCTGGGCTTCCAATTGGTATCGAAGTAGGACAGTTCACCATTGAAGCACCTCCAGCGTCTTCTGCTATCAATCATCTGCTTCAGCTCCGAAAAGCGCTCAAAGGGCACGGAGATGGTGAACTCAACGTCTTGTTCGTCCAACTCCTGCACAATCTGGTCGCTGAAGAAGGCGCTGTCCATGCGCACTTCGATATTGACGCCGGGACAGGCAGCCCTAATGCTTCCGATGCAGTCAAGGATGAACTGCATGGCTCCATTGGAATCATGGACATTGCCCGCACGGGGCAGCACATCAAGGACCTGGGCTGTCTGGGCAATAGTGCAGAACAAGGGATAGTAGCTTCTCTGTCCTTTCTTCTTCTTGTTGAACCCGACCGCCGTGCCTTCGGCCACTCTTCCAGTGCTAATGACCGATCCGTCGAAGTCCATCGTCACCCGAGAAAGCCTGAGGGCCTGCAGCCGGGTCAACAACATCTCGCGGCACAACTGTCGAAGCTTCAGAATCCCCGTAGCGTCCATGGTCGCCAGTGCTCGACTCACCGTGGAAACATCAGGAAGTTTTTTGAGCCCCAGAAGTCGAAGCACCATGAGATCGTCCCGGTAGTAATCCATGTCCCGCAAACGCCGATATCCAAGCATCAGATGAACGATCAGTCCAAGAACAATCATATGATGGCCAAAGGCGGAGTTGCCGGGCATATGAGTAAAGCATTCTCGCAGCCGGGACTTGAGTTTCAGCTTTGCAAACAAAGACTGAATGATCACCAGACCCGCAAAAGACGTGAGCCCCTGGTCTTCGAATCGAAGC
>PMYY01000097.1:13612-13792 GCA_003170655.1 Nitrospiraceae bacterium | reverse complement strand
TCAAACAGACTTGTCAGTATCAGATAGTCGGGACACTGGATTCCTTTATAAGCAACAGACAGAACGATTTTGTCTATCATGTCCATCGCAGCACCCTTAACGAAGATGTTAAGCACAGGATGTTCACTATCAACAAGTATGGGCTCTGGTACAATAAGCATGCGGATGTGAACGCCCCAC
>PMYY01000097.1:0-13473 GCA_003170655.1 Nitrospiraceae bacterium | reverse complement strand
TGACTATGAAAATCCATACTATCCAAAGATATAATTTTGACGTCGCCTACGTTCCCTCATCCACGGAGAATCTTCTGGGTTCTTCGTTCTTCGCAAACTATAATTATTACATCGACGAGGACTATACGGTGATACGTCTGATTCCTAAGGGCAGCTTTATTTTCGATAACCTCTGACAGCCGCCACCTCCAGCCGAACGCCAAAAGACTGCTCAGGACGTAGCGAAGTGGAGATGGACGGTAATACATATATCTATGGGCAGGGATGGAAAGACAGTGAAGGACAGGAGAAATAATCCTCAGGATTACCCTTTGGACAAAAAGCAAGTCGATCTCGATCCCCAGGCGAATTCAACTCCGCTACCTGCTCGGCCCACGCTTCGGCGAAGGTATAATTTTCTCAAGGAATCACAGGGTAAGTGAGCTTTAAGTCTTCTCCGCTCATAGCCTCGATAAGAAAGACTTTCAGGTACTTTTTTTCTTCGGTATTAAGATTAATGGGCTTTATCGCCGTGTTCCCCTGACCACCTCCCCCGTCGAAAAAATCGATGACCTCATCCAGGGTTGCTAAAATGCCGTTATGCATGTACGGAGCGGTCTTTGCGACTTCGCGAAGGGTTGGCGTACGGAAGGCCTTCCAGTCTTTGTTGTCTTTTGTGATCAGATATCGGCCGGGATCTTCCGAGAGATTTGCGTAATCTTCGTAGTGATATACTTTTGCAACAAAGCGCCTGGTCGCCGTGATCCTCGGGTCTTTCTGATGGTCTGGGTTCTCCTGGATATGCAGTGCATGGAACTTGTCGTCCGAGAGATTCACTCCATAATGGCACTCTATGCATTTGCCCTTGCCGGTGAATATTTCATATCCCTTTATCGCATCGGCGGAAAGCGCAGATTTGTCTCCTTTCAGATACCGGTCGATAGGAGCATTAACCGACACGAGCGTTCTTTCAAATGAGGCGATGGCCATTGCGACGCGTTCCCTGGTAATAGCTCCGCCGAAGATCTTCCTGAAGGCATCGACATACTCCTGCACGACACGCAGTTTTTCTTCGAGATAATCGAGATTCAAGTTCATCTCGAATGACGACATGACCGGGAAGAGGGCCTGATCTTCAAGGGATGTGACCCTGCCGTCATGGAAAAGGTTCCTGAAGAAGGCGACATTGATGAGTGTTGGCGCATTCCTCCAGTTCTTCGTCGTTGGATAGCTAAACGAGATTTCCTGGCCGTCGGTGAAGGCGAGGTCCGGAATATGGCATGTCGCGCAGCTCATAGTCCCGTCGCCGGAGAGCCTTCGGTCGAAAAAAAGCTTTTTGCCGAGTTCGATCTTTTCAGGAGTCTGAGGATTGACATCTGAAACTGGAACCAATTTAAAGGGCTCAAGATGGCCGGCCATAGTGGCGTGGGGTACACCAAAAAGAAATGCGGCAAAGATAAGGCCGAGCAAACTATTTCTTCGCTGCATTCAGCTCCTCCAGAACGATCTTTTTCAGGTACTCATAAGGGACATCGCCGATGACCCTACGCCCGTTGATGAAGAAGGTGGGCGTATTGTAAAGATCGAGGGAGAGCGCCAGTTTCACGTCTCGCTCTATTATGCCGTCGTTTTTCCGCGTATCGAGCGATTCCCGAAATTTGTCAGCATCAAGCCCGATCTCCTTCGCATACGTTATGAGATTGGTCCGGTCGAGCTTTGGCGACCTCTTCAACAACAGCCTGTGCATTTCCCAGAACTTTCCCTGGTCGTACGCAGCCAACGCTGCCCCGGCGGAGATGCGGGCGAAGTCGCGATACTTGTAGGGATAGAATTTGATCACAAGCCGTACCTTCTGTCCGTACTCCTTCATGATCCTTTCGACGGCCGGACCGGCCGCAACGCAGTGCGGTCATTGATAATCAATAAACTCGATGATTGTGACCGAGGCGCTGTTAGGTCCGAGGGAAGGGGACCCATCTAGAGGCACACTGTATCGCGTGATTTCTGCAAATGACGTACCGACGAGAATGCTGATCAGCATAACAAGCAATATTTTTTTCATTTACCCTCCAACCTTAACAAGGGAATCCCCTCCTCCCCGGCCAGGGGCTGAGGGATTCCCCTGGCTGGAAAGGACAAAAATGGGACTACACTCAGTTCCCGTGACCTTCTTCGAGCTCTCTAACCCACTTGGGGTGCTTCTTTTTCGCCCACCAGTATGGAATCTTTCCAGTGATCATAATCCTCAGAGTACCCGGATTGCCGAGGGTGCTCAGGTAAATATGGACCGGGATGAACGCGGTGATGACGATAAAGCTCACGTTATGGATGAAATGCGACAAAACCAGCATTGACTTATTTTCCGGCATGAGCCAGATGATAAAACCTGTTGCAGCGATCGCGAAACCGGACACGAGCAGTGTAAGGTAAAAGAACTTCTGTCCCGTGTTGAGCTTGTGCATAGGCGGCACCTTTGCCTTGTGGCTCAGGTACCCCCCGGCAGTCAATATCCAGCCGATGTCGTCTGAGTCAAATGTAAGCGATTCCTTCAGCCAGTTGAACATGCTGAGGAATAGCGACGCCGTGAAAACGACACCGGTCCAGTTGTGAACGACTTTCATCGCAGGGAAACCGCTGAAGGCACTTCCGATGCCCTGTATCTGAAATAGGAAGCCGAAGCCGCTGATCGTCAGCACGATGCAACTTATCGCCAGTGCCCAATGATTGATTATCCCGAAGGTACTTTCCTTTGTTATGAGATCGCTCCTATTCATCGTCTTTGTCCTCCTGGTCCTTCTTTGGCCCTATGGCAACATAATGAAGGAGCATGAGAGCGGCAGTGCCTCCAATCCCGATCCATGATAGGGGCTTCAGATACTTGTGCCAGAAGACGACCATTTCGGGGATGACCGGCTTGTCTGCCAGCCCATAAAGTTTTGGTGCATCATGGAATGCATAGATAGCGCCCAGACCTCCAAGGTCAGCTTGCCCGTATACAGCTGCATAGCCTGCTTTCTGCGCCTTGGAGATCAATGCATCCCTGTCGCCGAACGAGATTGCTCCTGTGGGACAAGTCTTGGCGCAGGCAGGCGCCATATTGTTGGCGATCCTGTCGGCGCAGAGGTTACACTTCGACACCTTGTCGTTCTTGTCGTAGCGCGGCACGTTAAACGGACATGCACTGCTGCAAAGCTTGCAGCCTATGCATTTGTCCTTGTTGAAGGCAACGGCGCCTTCCTTTGTCTTGTAGAGAGCCCCCGGTGCGGGACATATCTTCATGCAGCCCGCATCGTCGCAATGCATGCAGCGCTGGCTCACGAAGAGCCACCTGACCGGGTTGTTTTCAGAGGGCACCTCGACGAATCTTATTTTGTTATAGAGGTCCGGAGTCAGGTCGGCTGGGTTTTCAAAAGACCCCCTATTGACCGTCTTGTCGCCCGGTAGCTGGTTCCACGACTTGCAGGCTATCTGGCAAGCCCTGCAGCCGATACACAATTCAGGAGATATTAGTAGACTCGCTCTTGCCATAGTATCACCCCTTCGCCTTTTCGATATTGACCATGAAGGCCTTCGATTCGGGTATCATCGTATTCGGATCGCCTATCGTCGGAGTCAATAGATTAGCGCTCTCACCGCCGCTGCCGTCGACCGGGAATTGCCATCCAAAATGCCATGGGATACCTACCTGATGGATCGTCGTGTTCATGACCTTGAACGGCTTAAACCTGTCGGTTACAACAGCAACGGCCCACAAGCTTCCGCGTGCAGATGAAACGGTCACTTTTTCGCCGTTCTTGATGCCCCTTTCCTTCGCCAATTCATTACTCATCTCGACGAACATCTGAGGTTGTGCTTCCATGAGCCACGGCACATGTCGCGTCATGACACCTGTCTGCCAATGCTCTGTGACGCGATAAGTAGTACAAACGAAAGGATATCTCGTGTCGCACGAATAGAAAACATCCTCCGCCAATCCGCCTTCCTTGCCGAAGAAGAGCTTGACGGTAGGATTGATGCGATGCTTCTTCGACATCGGGTTTTCCTGGAGAGGACATTCGAGTGGTTCGTAATGCTCGGGGAACGGTCCATCGGCCAGGCCTGGTCCGAATATAGCCCCTACACCGTCCGCACGCATGATGAAAGGCAGCTTGCCGCCTTTTTCATCCGAAAGAGGTGCTGCAGGCCCGTCGGGCACATCCCCTTCCCATAATCCAGGCTTGTTTGTGGCCGGGTTTTCCTTGGTCGGATTCCACTTGATAACCGCACGTTTGGGGTCCCATGGATTTCCATTGGGGTCTACAGATGCGCGGTTGTAGATGATCCTCCTGTTGAGCGGCCATGCCCATGCCCAGCCGGCATAGAGACCGAGACCTGTAGGATCGTCCTTGACTCTTCGCGCCATCATATTGATGACCTTGCCGTCCTTCTGCGTGTAACTGCCTGAATATATCCAGTTGCCACACGAGGTAGTACCATCGGCCTGAAGACTGACGAAGTTCGTGCAGAGCTCACCTTTTTTTCCGATCAGCTTGGGCGGGGTCTGGGTCTTGTCGTATATATCCTCTAGGTAATACCCGTTGATCTCCATCGCGACCATATGGGTATCGAGATGCTTGACCTTACCTTGAGCCTCTTTCTCGCCATAGTTCCAGGTAAGGTTCAAGATCGGAGCAGGGAATTTGCCGCCTTCTTTCTGGTAAAGCTTCTTCACCTTGAAATAGAGTTCATTCATAATTTCCGCATCCGGCATCGACTGCCCGACGGGTTCTATTGCCTTGTATCTCCACTGAGCGAGACGGCTCGAATTGCTGATGCTTCCTTCCTTCTCGATGGAGGAGGCGCATGGCAGCATGAAGACTTCGGTCTGAATAGCTTTCGTGTCCATGCCCGGACCTTTCCAGAATGAGCCCGTCTCGTTATCGTAGAGGTTTACGTTGACCATCCATTTAAGCTGGGCCATCGCATTTCTCACCTTGTTGGCGTTGGCGCCGGAGCAGGCCGGGTTCTGGCCCCAGGCGAAAAAACCCTCAAACTTGCCCTTGAACATCTGGTCGAAGAGATTCAGCCACGAATAGTTCGTCCCTTCGTCCACCTTGGGCAGCCAGTCATAGCCGAAATCGTTCTCCTTCGTCGCCTTATCGCCGTATATGGCCTTCAGATAACTAGTGATATACTTCGGCCTGTTGCCCCACCAGTTGACACTTCTTGTTTCTTTCGTCTTAGGTGTAAACTTTTCGATGTAGGTTTTCAGATCAACAACAGTGGCCGTAGGTGTAGGATTGTATCCAGGCAGAATGTGAAAGAGCAATCCGTAATCCGTCGAACCTTGGACATTAGATTCTCCCCTCAATGCGTTGATGCCTCCTCCAGCCATCCCCATATTCCCGAGCAGCAGCTGAATCATCGAAAAGGCCCTGATGTTCTGTACGCCCACAGTGTGCTGGGTCCAGCCCATCGCATAACAGACAGTCGCTACCCTGTTAGGTTTGCCGGTCGAGCCCACCACTTTGTAGACATCTTCGAGCTTATCCTTCGGTGTGCCGGTTATGCTGGAGACCTTGTCCAGCGTGTAGCGCGCGTACTGCTTTCTCAAAAGCTGGAATACACAGTTGGGGTCTTTGAGCGTGAGATCCTTTTGAGCGACCCCATTTGCATCCATCTGGTAGGCCCAAGTTTTTTTATCGTACTTCCGTGTCTTTTCATCGTAGCCGGAGAATACACCGTCAAGTTGTGAAGGGGTCTTGAAATCAGGATTTACAAGAAAAGCAGCGTTCGTGTAATTAACGACGTAATCCCTGAAATACATATTGTTATCAATGATGTATTTGATCATGCCGCCCAGAAAAGCGATGTCCGTGCCCGACCTGAGGGGCGTGTAGAGATCGGCTTTTGCCGCAGTTTGTGTGAAGCGGGGATCCACGACGACAAGCTTGCCGCCTCTATTCCTCGCTTCCATGATCCACTTCATCGAAATTGGATGGTTCGAGGCCGGGTTCGCGCCCATAACGAGGACTACATCGGCGTTACGAAGATCCACCCAATGGTTTGTCATTGCACCGCGTCCGAACGACTCTGCCAGAGCCGCAACAGTTGCGGAGTGTCATATTCGGGCCTGATGTTCTATATAGACAAGACCCCAAGAGCGGACAAGTTTCTGCATAAGGTAGCATTCCTCGTTGTCCATGGCGGCGCTACCGACATGGGCGATGCCCTCGGTCCTGTTTACAATAAAATCCTTCTCCACATCGACTTCCGTGCCGTCCGGTTTCTTCTCTTTGACCGTCGACTTCGCCATTGACTTAAATGTCTTATCGCGAGTATCTTTGACCTTTCTTGCGATCTGGTCAAGCGCCCACTCCCACTCGACTTCCTTCCATTCCAGCGCTCCAGGCGCCCTGTAAAGAGGTTTCGTGAGTCTTGTCTCGTTGTTGACCATCTGGAACAGCGACGCCCCTTTCGGACAGAGGGACCCTTCATTGATGGGACTGTCGGGGTCACCCTCGACATTAACAACTTTGCCGTCAATCGTGTGGATGAGGATGCTGCAACCTACCGAGCAATATGGGCAGACAGTTGTAGTCTGCTTGGCGTTCTTGATTCTCAATTCCTGCGCGGCCGCCTCTCCAGGCGAAAAGCCGCTGCTGACAGATCCGAGGGCTAGACTGCCTCCCGTGATCTTAAGGAAGTCCCTTCTGGAAACATCCATGACAATCCTCCTATGAAATAATTATGGAATAAACAAAACCGCAAAAGCCCACTTAACCTTGTAAATGCCGGTCAAATTGCCTCATCTGACTGCATGAGCTTTTGCTGCCTTCCTTATCTGCATCCCTCCTCCGGAGCAGCCTTATCACGGAAACCATCCCTCTACCGCAATACAAATATATGGTTGCGCAATCAGCATCTAAAACTGTACCTGGCAACGTTTGACGCCGTCGCCTTCATCCCTGAGCCAGAGCAGCGGCCTGTTATTGCGGCGGCACCAGTTCTTGACGTCATTTTCGAAGGTGGAACAGTCTGCAACCACTTCTAGTGTATCGCCCCTCTTCATCTTGAGGGCTTTGATGGTCATCTGGATAGTCGGTTGCGGGCACTTCAGCCCCTTTGCATCTATTATGATTACAGCCACCTTAGTGCCCCCCCATCACTGACTACAGTAGTTCCTGCCGCGTCGAGATTGCACAGTGCCGACAACTCTCCGAGCACCTTGCGCGTATTATAACACCGCGTGTAAAACTTTTATAAGGTCAGCAACTGCCTAATGTCGATCCTCTTCAAGAACTCCCTTTATCTCCGCTATCAGCTCCTCGGAAGTGAAATGCCGGCCTTCGATAGCCTGTGCCAGGCAAGATGAAACACAAATGCCAAACCCCTGCAGCGTTCCTCTATAATAGTAGCCTTGCCGGTCAAAGAATCGGATGAATTGGCCTTGTATGGACATAGCGGAATGCAAAGCA
Source organism: Nitrospiraceae bacterium (assembly GCA_003170655.1). Classification (GTDB taxonomy): domain Bacteria; phylum Nitrospirota; class Thermodesulfovibrionia; order Thermodesulfovibrionales; family Dissulfurispiraceae; genus Fen-1308. The sequence continues at coordinate 6,037 of PMYY01000097.1, read as the reverse complement.
TGCAGGCCTAACAGCGCATAGCATCTACCGTCGCAGAGGTCGGCGGGATATCTATCATGCCTCCAGTCTGCAGTTCAGCGAGAATGCCACCGGATGCAGCCCGACCTTCATTAACAGACGAGCGGATGTCCATCGGCGTATGACATGCGCCTGTAGCGTAGACCCCGCGGCCCGCGGATTCAACACTGGCGGTCTTTTCGCGCAGGGTCTTAAAGAAACCTTGTTCATCGCACTCGATACCGAATTCCACGGCAAGAGCTTTGGCTTCATTATCCGGGACGATAGCAGGACAGAGAACAACCATTTCTGCCTCCGATCTCCGCAGAGAGCCTCCATCGTCCCTGAATGAAATCTTATTTTTTCCACCTGATGAGGTTATCTTGAATGATGCGAGGTCCATGTCCCTCACAAATGTTGGTCCAATGTCGTAGACCGCCTTGCTGAACAACTCGCTTGCCGATTGACCTGGCAGGCACCACTCCCGGCCGAAATGCATCACCTCCGTTTCAGAAGACGCTTACGTATCATCGCCGAGTGTTTCAAGGCGTACCAGCAGCATGCGGCCGAACAGTAAGGCTTGTGCGAGGGGTCGAGGCTCCCGACGCATTGGATTATGGCGATGCGGTCAGGAGCCCGAAAGTATAATGCAACCGGCCTGCCTTTGCGTGGCCCCCTAGATGTGAGTATTCGCTCGAATTCCATTACGGTGACCACATCCGGATTTTTTCCGTATCCGAGATTTGCAAATTTTAGTTGCACTCTAGCTGCGAGGCACCGGTCGCAACGACTATCGCACCGACCCTGCGATCCATGGCCCGTGCAACATCTTCATAGACTATAGCCCCCTCGACAGGGCAATCATCGCGGCACTTCGAACACTCCTCCCCATTCTTGCGGAGACATCGGCTGGCGTCATTGAAGGGAACATGCGGAAGCGCCCCCGAAGAGGCAAAATCAATCGCACTTCTCTTGTTGTGACAGAGATCGAAGTCCGGGCCAGGTATCCACTCGCTATCCGAGCTCGAAGATGCAGCGATGATCGAAGCGCTAATCACACTGGTTCGATCCTGTCTTCGCGCCTGTTTCCTATGAAGGTATACCTGATATACGGATCGTTGCATACAAGGGCGTGCCGGTGATGGGCATGGTCAGGCTTGCCCACGGAGGCCTCTGACGGAAAGGCAAATCTTCCAAGGTTGCGATAGGGGCAGGTATAGACATTTCGAACGGCATGACGGGTATGGCAGTGCACGGTCAGAGCGTAGTAACCCATCATCCCGATACGGGCCGGCCGGTAGGAGGAATACAGGTTCCCTATTGGAAGAAGATTCTTCTTATTGCGGCTTCAGCCTTCGACATGACCGGACTCGGATATCTGGGCGTTGATGTGGTAATCGACCGCGAACAGGGGCCTCTACTTCTAGAGCTGAATGCGCGGCCCGGGGCTCGGCATACAGATCGCCAACATGGTCGGGCTTCGCTCAAGGCTTGAGCATATCGATGCAGCGCCACCGACCATTTTCAACGATACTTGAACGCGCGTATCCTGGGCNNTCTCTCTCATATGGTCGATATGAAAGCCGACGTGATATTCCGCAATGGCCTGAATCCACATTGCAAGCGTCGGATATTCGCCCATTGGAGTATCCTTCACCAGCGGAATATGGGCCTTCCGTGCAAGTTGATCGTCCGTCAGTCCGGATGTGAACTCGACAATCCGGCTATATTCACTGTCCAACTCGGCAAGCAATTGAGCCAACGTCATCTTGGCCCTTTTATCAGTAAAATAAGGATTCTCGGGCATAATGTCCAGGCGAGGAGTGTCCAGATCAAGGAATGCCCGCAGTGATGCCATGAAACCCAATCCTTCGGGGCCACATAGGTGCGAAAGGATTTGCTTGGGAGACCAGCGGCCCTCGGGCGTGCGGGATGCGGTGTCTTCATCGATTCCCTTGCAAACTTCCTTGAGTTCTCCAATCTTTTCTTTAATCAGCTTCACCAAGCGTGCTGCCTCTGCGGTCGGCATTTCTCGTAACCTCCTCCTGCATATCGATAACGTCATTCTAATACATTATATCGCTCAATCGTATTCGGCGGAACAAGACCACCCGAGTTAAGACTTAGAAATGCCTGTCTTCCTCAATTTCCTTCATAGTCTTCCTGACCGTCGAACTCCTATCCCATGCGCTCATTTGCCAGTTATCGGCCCGGTCCGATCTCGGGACCCACGGAGGAAGNNCGCAACTCCATAAGTTTCTCTTCGGCATCATGACCGTCGTGCAGTCGATGACCTGCTGCCGTCAGTGACGCCCGCAAGTCGGCCAGGGTTTCAGGTGGAAGGCGATCATGATCAGGCTGGCGCGGAGGCCGTCTGAAAACTATAGAGAGGTCGACGACAGCATGGCGGGCCATCGCAAAGGTCAGCTCAGCCTGCCTGGCGCACGCACCTTCCACACCGATCATGACCAGTGCGCTTGTATCGAGGATGGCCGTAAGGGCTGAGAGCCAAGACTGGTTATCGTGCTGCGAACGAAAATATGCGAGCACAGGGTAGGACAGATGGCTCTCAAGCAATTCAGCAGCCCAAAGTTCCCATTCATGTAAAAGCACGTGAAGGGCCTCCAGGCCATGTTCACGGTTATGCCGCTTTAGAATTTCGGCAGCGCTCGGCGGAGAACCTGCACGAGCATCCAGGAGGGAGATGCTGATTTCGCGCCTCTGGAAGGATTGGTTGAGCGCTGGTAGATAACTGATGATGAGGGCAAGGAAGCCCAGTCCCATTCCGGCTTCAACAACTGTGAGCGCCTTTGCAACAGGGCTGCGGGGCGTGACATCTCCCAATCCAAGAGTAAAGAAATTTGTGCCGCTCAGATAGAGATCTGTGAAGAAGCCGGGCGGACCCTGGTTCGACTGCACAGCCGAGCCGTCCGCCCAGTGGAGCAGGGCAAAACCGGTCAGCAGGCCGCAGGCCCATACAGTCAGCAAGAGCAGAAGTGAAAGCGGTCCGAAGAAGCTCAGGAATGTCTCGCGCTGCTTTTTCGGAACGGCAAGACGGACTATAGCCAGGAAAGTACGCCAGGCATTACGATAGAAAAGGCGTGTGAGACGAAAACGACGGGTCACACGGCGGGGGAACACTATCGTCTCAAAGGATTCCCACAAAACCATGAAAATTAGAAAGGCCCCCAAGACGGCAGAGAGAATCCTCATGTTTTACATCTCACCTTGACCGGATCGAATATCATCCATACTTCAATTATGACCGATCTTCAGGATTTCACAAAATTCGCCGGGATTCATTGAGAAATGACTGATATAAGTAACTACGGAACGCGAGAGATGTGCCTGTTCAGACTTCGTAATCAACCATGCGTCTTTCGGTGCCGACCGCTTTGATGAATGCCGCCAATTTCTTGAATTCAGCATGGGCGCGATATCCGTCAAGAGCTTCCTGGTCGACGAACTCCGAATAGAGGACTATGCAACTCGATGCATCGGTCATCGCGTAATCGATGCCAACTTCCAGCTTAAGCATTCCAGGGATCTTGCCATTCAGGTCTTCAAACATTTGCTTCACTTTGCGGGCATTTTCCTTTTTGGCCCCCTCTTCATTCCCGTCCTTTAAACGCCACATTACAATGTGCTTGACCATTATTTCTCCGCTGTCTCATATATAAGTGCTGACAAATTCGCCATGTTATTCCTTTTTTACCCTGTCCATCCATTCATCCTGCTGCGCACCGCACAAATATGGGACCGAGCTGCCCGGTTCGATAGATTCGAGCAGGCGCAGCCATGATGAGCTTATATGCTCGAACTCTTTTTTGCATGGTATATAGACGACCTTTAAATCAGGGTAAAGTTCCTGAATATATCTCAGTTGTATGACTTCTTGCCTGAGGTCGAAGCCATCACGAATACCCCTTATCAGCGTCACGTCCTGGTCCTTCGCCTTGCGCTCCAGATAGTGGGCCAGGAACCCTCTGAAGGCCTCCACCTGGTGGAATGGCAGCTGTTTAGCTATAGCCTCAGTACGCTCCTGTGCCACAGTCTGCCAGTCCTGATGATCAGCCTTTTCAGGATTCATGCCCACTGCGATGATCACCTTGTCGAAGATCTTTTCGGCCTGATGCAGGATGTTCATATGTCCGATATGAAAGGGATTGTAACTGCCCGCATAAACGCCTGCATTAGGCCTTCTGGCGCGCAGGTAATCGGTGAATGCCCGCACCCGCGCCAGGCTTGCTGCCTGCTCCCTCTTAGGCAAAAGCCAGCAGTAATTTTCAGCCGTATGTACCAGAAGGTCAGGCTTTGTATCGCGGTAGATTGCATAGTCGAGCCACTGGTATTCACGGAATATCTTTTTTTCGTTCGAGAGAAGCTTGCTCATATCTCCTGTAAAAAGTCCCTTCAGGTCCATGCGTAGAAATGTGCGGATTATCTCAGACTTAGGCTTTTTCTGTCCCTGGTATTTTGTATGCTCTATCCCCTCGCCGACTACTTCCTTAAACGAAGAGCCGTGTTTCACGTGCCGGTCGAAAAACTCGCGCGATGCATCCTCGTTATCGGCCGACCTGGGATTATAGATTACGTCGTGCATCAATGCAAGCAGCACGAGAGGAACCCGCCCGGTATCATTCAGCTCGTATATCTGGCCGATCAGGTTATCCAGATGGGACAGGTCGTGATAGTGGCGACCCGGTTCGTTCCATTTGCCGAGTATAGTTGCGAGCGGCAGCTTCAGATTGGCAGCGACGATTTGTTCGATTTCCTTCCTTTTGTCCCAGATGTTTCCGTATGACCTGATATCGCTCGCTAGTCCCCGTGAATTAGTCATCTAGACAGTCTCCTTTCCCCAGCGCATGTCACTTCTATATTCATCAGGTCCACATGATTCCGGCCACTGTCTTTCTTGCAGACAGGCGTGAGCCGAATAAAAAAAACGGTATGGTCCCTGAAAATATGCAGAAGTCATAAGGCATTAAATGATAATTATAACAATTACCAACAGATGCGCGCCCGCATTATTTTATTTTGCCCAACCGCAATGGACTGCAGAGGTTTTAATATACACATTCTCATTTCATGCCCTTTCATGCTCGCCTTCACAGGAACCAGTGAATGACCCCAGCAAGCAGGAATGCGATGCCGACGGTCTTCGCATGCCACGGCCGTGCCTGCCCTTTACAAACACCCAGGAAACGCAGCAGTATAAAGTGTTTGCAGTTATAGAGGAATGCCAGCAGATGTGAACCGAACAGGTGCATCAATCCTATTGCAAAGAAGATAACGCATACTTCAGCCTTGTCCTGCACCGTGGCAGATAAAAGAGTCTTAAGATAGAGTTCGAAAATGACAACGATTATCAGGATGATAGCTAGTAGCATCCCTTCACGATAATCACTTTCCGTAGGCCCCTGCAGGCCGTCGTCATTGCGCATTTGCTCCATGCTTACATTATGACCGACCTCCGATAGAAACGGAACAGAANNTACTATAATTCTCTATTAGGCTACCCCATCCATTTTTCCTCCGCGCTCTTCACCTGCAATATCTTGTCGGGTTCTAAGGGAATCAGACAGGCTTCACCCTCGATAGGACTGATAACCGATTCGCCCCATACATCCTTGACTCTCTCTTTGACCTGCAGCAGTTCGAACCAGCGTTTGATAGTGCCGACAAACACGACAACCATCATTGCCATAACGATACTGGCAAGAGCTGCCAGCAGATACAACTGCTTCGGGAGATAAACGGCCGTAATGTTCAGATAACCGGCATACATGGTTACGAAGGTAAGAAAGATGCCTGGGATTGCGCTCACCCACATATATTTAGCCTTGCCCATACGGATAAGCATCGTNNNATATCTCCGGTATACACGAGATAGCCCCATGAGAATGTAAAGAGAGCACCCGTAATTATGATGCCGGGCACCCATTTTCTCTCATTAAACTTGGGTATGATCTTGCCGAACATCTCTTGGAGCAGGAACCGTCCAACCCTAGTGCCTGCATCGACGGCTGTGAGTATAAAG
>PMYY01000038.1 GCA_003170655.1 Nitrospiraceae bacterium | reverse complement strand
TTCTCGTAGTGTCTGAATCGCAGTTTAGACTAGAGCATAGGGCTTTGCATATACTGTGACAGTTGTCACAAAAGACAATGATGCAAACACCATAGCAAATGTGTATTAATGTTTTGCGAACATTTAGCAATTCCATTGCTTAACTGAAACACCGATGGTAGGTGAAAGACGTATTCCGCGATGAGGAGCTCCGCTGAATGGTACAGACGGAAAGCTCACAGCAGGTTCCACTTCCGCAGTTAAACGTGTTTCTAGAATGGTCGCTTTCGCTCTCACCTTCGATCTGAATTTACACACGGCACGAGCATCGAGACAGCTGCCTTCGTGGCAGAGCCCTGGAGGTAAAGATGAGCTCAGTTGTTAGCCTGGGATGATATCGGGATTCTTTGAGAGAATCACCGCCGAAACACGGTTCACTTTTCACAATGCATGACCCCAAGCGGCTGAATTGGGTATACATGGGCTTTACGATTTGCGAAGCTATTTATTGACACGAAGTTATTTGTTGCTGGATTTGTTGTTGGTTTTTTTACTGCATTGCTTATTGCCGACCTTGTCCTTATTGCTGACTTTGTCCTTATCGCTCTTACCTCCAGTCCATAGCTCTTTGACTATTCTATAAGAGCCATAAAGTAATGTTCCTACTAAATATTTAACGATGCCTTTCATATTCACCCCTATTATACACTTAGATATGATTCCGACCCCCGGTTAGACGCCATTTGTCACTTTGCAACAACTAAAATCACCGATTGTTCTGAATCCTCAAAAAAAGCAGAATAATCTCTCTTAAGAATATTGAGTATTACAGAAGGTTTGTCTGCTATTATGCTATGGAATCATAATCAGGACTGCACCCAGAGTCAATCCAACAATTCCCATAAAGCACCTCCAAGGTCGGATTGGAGTCTTCCCTTGAAGTGTCTCGGAAATGTTTGGTTTCCTGTACACGGAGGCGTCCTTTAAATGATTATCAAAATGGCCATGTCACTCAACACCGTTACAGCCCAGGTAAAATAAAGACTTTTAAAAGCCTTGTTTTTGTTGGCTGGTAAGTTAAGTTAGAACCGACTATAAAACCACAGGCCTCATTTCATGGGCACCCACGCAAGCATTATTAAGACAGGAGGAAAATTATTGCGCTTTGGTCAAGTGCGGGGGGTAAATGCCGCGTGATCGAGGCCCATCTTGTTCTATCATGCTGGCGCGATATTCTGGTTCACGCTAAAAAGGTTGTCCGGGTCGTATTTGCGCTTCACCTGGGCGAGACGATCGTAATTTGGTCCGTAGGCGGAGCGCACACGATCACCTTCGTCGGCGGTGAGGAAATTGACGTAGACGCCGCCGCTGGCGAAGGGTGCCGAGGCCACGAAGAAATCGCGGACCCAGCCGATGCAGCGCTTGTCGTCGGCCGGATCCTCCCAGCGATCGTGGACGTTCATAACGAACTTGGCGTCGCGGTGTGCGTAGGCAGTGGAGTCTGGGGCCGGCCTTGTAGTGGCACCGCCGATTGCGCCGAAAAAAATCTCACACTGAGGTGACGGAATCTTCCCGATGTACTCGATTATAACGTCGAAAAGCCCGTCCTTGAGCGTCGAGAGATTGTGGGACTTCCAATAATTACGGGCGCCAACGGTGAGTAGCGGGTCGAAGGTCTGCTGCCAGGCGACGTAAGGTTGAACGCCGACGTGCTCTCCCACCGGGGTGCCAAATTTGCGCAACGGCTCGATGAGCGACTCTCCCTGCTTCGGGTCACCTGCATAGATCAGCGCGAGTGCTATGATCGCCTTGCCGTGCATACTCTCGGGGAGGAACGGCAGTGGCGGCGCCTGGCGCAGGACAGTCCACACGGAAAGCTCCTCGGGCGCCTCGGCTATGAATTTGCGGTACTGTTGTAGCACTGACTTCGCCTCGGAAATCGGGTACACGATGAGTCCGCTAAGCACATCAGGGCCGACCGGGTGGAGTCGGAACTCGAAGCGGGTGACAACACCGAAGTTTCCGCCACCTCGGAGCGCCCAGAAGAGGTCGGGGTGTTCGGTCGCGCTGGCGCGCACGACCTCACCGGTTGCGGTCACAACCTCGGCGGACTCAAGGTTGTCAACAGTCATGCCGTACTTGCGACTGAGCCAGCCGAACCCACCGCCGAGAGTCAGTCCGGCAATGCCAGTGGTGGAGTTTATGCCGACCGGGGTGGCGAGCCCGTGTGTCTGAGTAGCAGCGTCGAGGTCCGCGAGCGTGGCACCACCTTCGATGATGGCCCGGCGTGTGTTGGGGTTGACGCTTGCGGCTTTCATCTGCGACAGATCGATTACGATACCGTCATCGCACATGGCATTGCCAGCGATATTGTGCCCCCCGCCGCGGATGGCGAGCAAGAGCCTGTTGNNCCGTTCCAGATCTTACGTGCGTTTTCATAGGCACTGTCGCTCGGAAGGAGAATCTCTCCCTTGAAGCCACGTTTAAGGAATAGCAAGAACTCCCTTTGCTCTTGGCAAAGGGCTGAATTGTCTCTTGTTAGTAGATCCAGAATTTCTGGTGCTGTGAAGCAGCATCAAATTGGCGAACGCCCTGTGGTCTTGCCACAGGGTAGTCAATTTGAAGGAAATTCTTTACAATCTTCGATCTTCCCGGCTTGCAAATCCGCCATGTTTCCTCCTTTACTTTGTTGTGGCCAATTGCGCCTAAAGCATTGCTAAACGGCTCCGTAGCCACTATCAAGTTTGCCGAATAATACTCCAATTAGAATTTCATCAGACTAACTCATAATATCCAGTTTCTGTACATCTTCGAAAACATAACATAATGCACTGATTTAACATACAAGCAATGAAGGTGGCCAGCTACACCATGACTACTGATAGGATAACCAGAACATTAGATGACGCCTATTCTCACAGGGCATAGAGAGACGGTGCTGTCAGACCTCTCGCGGAAGCAGGAAATAAGGTCTCGGCTCGTTGCATAAGATGCTCAGCATTTTGGGGTGTCGGAAGCTGGGAATCCGCGTCTTTTAGGCGTGGATAATGTCAATCGCGGATGCTGGGTCCTCTTGAATGTTTTTGACTGTGAAACGTGCATACAGGGAGAAATCACAAATATACTGGATACCGCCAGGCTTTGATGTATCCCCAAAGGGGGATAGTATTCCCCAAATGAGGCTGCACGTCCTGCCCTCCAATTGCGTTATGCCATTGAAAATAAGCATTTTTAAAATGTTGTCAGGGTTGGCATGCTAATTGCTATGTATTGCTTGAGATTTTTAGCACAATAAAAAAAGGTGAGGTAAATTGAATGAAGAAAGTACTAGCATTGATCGTATGTCTCCTGTTTGCTCTTTCCGTAACCGCTGTTTTCGCGGCAGACAAGGCCATGGACACCAAGGCTCCGACGATTGAAGAGAAGAAAGCTGATGACATGAAGGCCGCTGCTGACAAGAAGGCTGACGAAAAGAAGGCTGTTGCTGAGAAGAAGGCTGCCGCCAAGAAGGCTGCTGCTGAGAAGAAGGCCGCCAAGAAAGCTGCTGCTGAGAAAAAGGCCGCTGGCGAGAAGAAGGCTGACGATAAGAAGGCTGCTGGCGACAAAAAGGCCGACGAGAAGAAGGCCGCTGCTGAGAAGAAGGCTGACGAGAAGAAGTAGTTTTTTACTATATTGCATACTTAGAAAAAGGCAGATGCTTCGGCACCTGCCTTTTTTTGCCTCTGCTTGTCGCAAAATGGCCACACATTTCGGAGAGAAATCTTGCCGTCGCTCGTGACGCTACTATAACATATTGATCTTTGATTGTATTTTTGATGTCATTATTTATATTCTTCAGTTGAAGCAGTGTAAAGCCGGATGAAAATCCGACCAAAATGCAAGCAGACCGAAGATCCAGTATCAGTAATCTAGTGATTTCCTCCAAAAAACCTCACATATTCGCCTAGCATCACGTTATAACACGCCTTGGCTTGAATCGCCGAGAAATGCGGCGTTTACCAAAAGTGGACACCACGGCTACTCGCTTCGACTGTTCATCTTGCTTATAAGTCAGAGCTATTCGGGAAGCAGCATCTGCTACAATCTGCAGCCTGTAGCACTCAGCCGACTTCGTCGTCAAGAATTCAAAAGTTAAAATCACAGTCATCACTCTACTCGCGACATGGAGATCTTATCATTGTTCTTAGTGATGCCCGTCACCGTGTATGCAAATTCTTTACTTTAGTCTTAATATCACTAGTGTCCGCTAAAAATTGAAGCGCATAGCCTGAGCGACTCAGATGTTAGATT
>PMYY01000200.1 GCA_003170655.1 Nitrospiraceae bacterium | reverse complement strand
TACAGCTCGGCATCGATTGCAAAAAGATCAAAATGTTTTATCGTAACTCCGAAAGAAGATGGGCTACGGTGGGCGCAGATCCAATGAGAAAAACAGCTCATGCTTTAGCTCCCTATTCAAGCCATGAAAGACGTGTTTCCCAGATCTTAGATGGCCCTTTTTTACAGAGAAAAATAGCAGCCCAGCTCAGTGAAATTAATAGGCAACTTTCCTGACCCTTATTACATAAAAAGCGGCCTAAAGCCTCGCCTTCGAGGGGGGGAATGTCAACAGTTGGTGTTTATTCGGAGCTCCTATTTCCGTTCCAGTGTCTGGCGCATTTTATACGCAAGATCATTCATAGAGAACGGTTTCTGCAGGAAGTCAAGGCTTTCATCCAACACGCCATGATGAGCGATGACATTGGCCATATAGCCGGAAGTAAAAAAGACATTTCAGCCCCGGTTTGATTCCAATGATTAATTTCGCCAAATCCCGTCCATTCATCTCTGGCATGACCACGTCTGTGATTAGCAACTGTATCTCAGCGACGCGAGCTTTAAATTGATTTAGCGCCTCGCCCGGCGTGCTGGCAGTCAGAACCTTATAGCTCAATTCTTCCAGCATCGCCTTGCCCACATTTTGTATTGCCGCCTCGTCCTCCACCAGCAACACTGTCTCCCAGCTGCCTTTGGGCGTTTCCGACGTGCTTTCGGATGTTGACGCTATAGCTTCCCCCAAAAAACAGGGCAGGTAGACTTTGAAAGTTGTACCCTTACCGAGTTCGCTGTAGATGTTGATGAACCCTTCGTTTTGCTTGTCAATACCATAAATAGTAGCCTGTCCAGTCCGGTACCCCTTCCAGCCTCCTTAGTTGTGAAGAACGGCTTGAAGAGGTGACAAATTACATCCTTGCTCATTCCGGACCCGTCGTCGCTTACGGCAAGCATTACGTATGCCCCACACACAAAGTCTTTGTTAACAGCACAATAGGCCTCATCGAAGGTCGTGTCTTCAGTCTCGATGATAATATTGCCCACGTCAGGGATTACATCCCGCGCGTTGACGCAAAGATTAGCCAGAAGCTGATCAAACTGGACGGGATCACTCTTGACAGGACATATGTCTAGTCCCGGCATCCAGACAAGATTAATATCCTCACCGATTAGCGGTTGAAGCTTGTTCAGCATGCCCGTCACGCTGTCGTTCAAGTCTAGGACCTTGGGCGCCACGGTCTGCCTGCGAGCAAATGCTAGCAGTTGCCTAGTGAGCTCCGCCGAACGCTGAGCGGTCTTCTGGATTTCCTCAAGATTAGCATTAATTGCCTCCGCCGGATTGACCTGCATCATTGCGAGTTCCACTTGGCCAATAATCACACTCAACATATTGTTGAAGTCATGCGCTACTCCGCCTGCAAGTTGCGCCACCGACTCCATCTTCTGCGCCTGAAGGAGCTGGTTTTGAAGAGCTACTCGGTCCGTTATGTCTATAAAGTTACTACAGTGCCTATTAATTCATTGCCTTTACATATCGGATGTGCCCAATATTCTGTCGGAAAGCTTGTTCCGTTGGAGCGCCATAGAATGATCAAATCTTTGTGAATGTACTCTCCTTTAGTGATTGCCCTGCTGGCAGTACATTCCTCTTCTGGGTACGTAGTTCCATCAGGCTTTGTGTGATGAATGAGATAATGTGCGCTTTTTCGATTAGGTCATTTTCATCTTGATATCCGAGGATTCTGAGGCTGGCTGGATTCAAGACTGTATAATTAGCATTAACGTCAAGGCCATAGATGCCCTCTGAAGTGGAATTAAGGATCTGACTTATTTTCTCTTTGCTTTCTAGCAACACTTTTTCTACCAACTTGCGTCCAGCGATATCTCGGGTGATCACCTGCACGGCGGGTTTGTTTTGATAATTGAATGGAGTTGCGACAACCTCAACATCGACAGGGATCCCGTCGAGTCGAAGATACTTTTCTTCGATAATTGGAACTTTGGTATTTTCGTCCTTCAACTGCCGGATGCGCTCCCGCACGATCTGCCGATAATCAGGATGTATCAACTCCAATGCCTGTTTTCCCAAAAGCCAGGAACGGTCTTCAGCGACGAACAGTCTTACCCCGGCGGCATTTATATATACAATCTTGCCCTCGCTTTGTATAAAGATGGCATCCGGCGAGAGTTCGACGAGCTGACGATATCGTTCTTCACTCTCCCTCAACTGTTCTTCTGCATGCTTGCGTTCGGTGATATTTGAAAAAATTCCCACAAAGCTGCTGATCTTGCCGTCTCGCCTGCAAACAGGATTAAGTATTGCGTTCCAGATTATGGCTGGCTGCTCCGGAGGGGTTTGTATTGTTTCCAAAGAACTCTGCTCCCCTGCCAAGACTTTTTCAACGGCGCTGTCTATATCCGGCCTCATTTTCTCTGGAAAGAAGTCGCTCAGTTTTCTGTCAAGTACTTCGCTCTCCTGACAACCCATGATAGAGAGTCCAATTCTATTTATTTTCAGGCAGTGACCCTGCCTGTCAAATAACATAATTCAGTTCGGTGAGGCCTCCAATATACTACGATATAGCTCCCTTTCATCCAGCAACTCTGCATACGTCAGCTGATAACTGCTCTGCAACGCTTCAAGTTGGGAAGTACGCTTGCGATACCCCTCCAACTCAAGCATGAGTTGTTCTTTTGGCTTTTCTTTGTTATTCATATTCTTCGGTGGATATTGCTAAAAATATATCTGATGCGGGCTGCTCTGTGCAAGAATGCATTCGCTGAGTAGGCTCATAGGCGAACGTAATGCATATGATGTCGACATTGACAGGATAACAGCCAGAGAGAGTCAGTCGTTCTGTGGATTAATTGTATACTATGAAAACCCACTACTGGGATGTTCTATCTCTACTGCAAAAAAGCGAGGTTGCACTTAACACGGTGAAGACTCGTTGTTCAAGCTATAATCACCAATTTTCTTTTACTGCCGACACGAAACATTATAGTGGGAAGTTTTGGACGGGAGATTCTAACAGAAAATATTGTAGAGAGTCTTGCTTGCTCCATAAAACGGAGAGTCACATCCTCTCGCAGTCAGAGACTACGAGCATCCTGGTAGTTTCAGGACACCGGTTCGTGAAGACGCCCTTCGGTTTTTGTCCGATGAAGAGTCCAACAGGAGTCGGGCAATACTGAAGCATTGAAGTGCTCTCAGGCTGTACCACACACAAACTGGTAGATATTCATAAAATTAAGCGTCGGAGTACATCTTCCATGCACCAGACCATTTCGCTGCTTCTCATCGTTCAGGATGTTCCAGACATCCTTACAGATGCACGAAGTCTGCCATAGTGTTGCTATAAAGCTTTTGATGTTTGAATCCGAACCAGATGCGTTAGATACAAGTGTTTCTCTCCATATGAATATTATACCACAGTGAACATGCGTTCACCTGCTGGGAACAACTCAAAACAAAGGCACGGCTCGCTTAACGCGCCTACTATTGGTTCATCCCGGGGTCACAGACCCCGAGGATTCCCGCCGTATGTCCTAAAACGTATTGACTGAATTTGTTGATATCAGCTGTGAAGCCATGTATGTATGTATGTAGTGGGTATTCATTTCATAAAGCAATGGAGTATTTTGCTCTGACATTCTTCCTCCTTTCGACTACGCCTATCCGCAGGCCCTGCCCTTAAGACTGAAGAAAAACTGGAGTGTACTCTTTACCTTGTCCGAGAATATTTTACCTGAAAAGTAATTGCCTACAACCCTCTTGTTTATCTCGCCAAGCGTCGGATAGGGATGAACTGCACCGGCAAGGGCGGAGAGTTTCACTCCACCGTTTAACGCAGCGACCCATTCACCGATAAGTTCCCCTGCATGGAGTCCGAGTATCTGCACGCCAAGCGGTTTATCCTTTTCATCGAGGACAAGCTTGATCCTGCCGAGCCCTTCGCCCTCAGCAAGCGCCCTGTCGTTCATTCTGAACTCCTCTGTCCATATAGAATACTTCAGTCCGGCCTCTTTGGCCACGGTCTCGTTCATTCCTATGCTAGCAAGCTCTGGATCTGTGTAAGTACACCATGGTAAAAAGGTATAATCAACCTTACGGGGCAGATGCAATATCGCATTCGTCAGAACAACGCTACCCTCGTAGCTTGCTGCATGTGTGAACTGATATGACCCGGTAACATCTCCGGCGCCGAAGATATGTTTCTGCGTTGTTCTCATTCTACTGTCAAGCTTCAGTCCTTTACCGTCATACTCAACCCCAGCATTTTCCAGCCCCATCCCTTTCAGATTCGGCTCGCGTCCGAGAGCAACGAGTATCGCTTCGGCTCTGATTGCCTCGCTAGTTCCGTCTTTAGACTTGACCCTGACCTCTCTCTCCGAGCCAAGGTCTTTGACGGAGATGATGGCTGTATTGAGATAATACTTTACTCCTTCAGCAGTAAGGTTCTTCATCACTGCGTCAGCCATATCCCTGTCCTCTTTGCCGAGGATCTGGCCGCTCCGCTGAATAACCGTAACTTCAGTACCAAGTCTGCAAAATGCCTGCGCCATTTCGGTTGAGATGGGACCAGCGCCAAGCACAATCATTGACTTCGGCAAGCGATCGAGATAAAAGATATCTCTGTTGGTCATATACGGCGTCTGCTCAAGACCCTCTACAATCGGAATTGCAGGCGATGAACCGGTGGCAATGACCCAGTTCTTCGCTGTGATGTACGTTCCATTTAGACTGACGGTTCGTTCGTTCTTGAATGTGACATTGCCGAATTGGACCTTTGCACCAAAGCCGCAGAATCTCTCAACAGAATCATGTTTTTGAATAGTTGCGATTACCGACTTTATCCGGTACGAAACATCCCTGAAATCAACAGGTCCTATCTCATGCCGTGGGAGACCAAAGCTTGAGGCGTTTTTCATGAGATGATGTACATGGGCTGTCTTTATCAATGTTTTGCTGGGGACGCAGCCATAATGGAGACAGTCGCCTCCGAGCTTGTCATCTTTATCAATGAGCAGCGTCTTTGCGCCGAACTGTGCCGCCCCCGCTGCAATGGTCAGTCCGGCAGATCCTCCTCCGATAATACCGATATCATAATCTTGTAGAGACATAAGTACCCCCTTAATTGTTTTTGACAGGGTCTGCCTAAAAAAAGTGAGTATTATTCCACTTCTGTAACTCATGACTACTTGTTAGTACAAAATCATAATAGACCCAAGGCAGTCAGCCGATGCGAGTGCTTTCTGCCCATGACTCGGTGCCTCCGCTGTCATTTCATCTATTCGATGCATCACTATGGTTCTTCTTTTTTTTGATCTTATAAATAGAAAGCACTTTCCTGACAATGAGAGGAAAGAGCCCCAGAAGCGCAAATGAGATGATCAATCCTGGAGAAAGAATACCAGAGAGCGAGTCGATCTTTGCCAGTTCCTTTCCGGCATTGACATAGACCATAGTGCCGGCCAACATTCCCACCTGTGAGACCCAGTAGAAGGTTCTAAGCGACATCTTCGTGAGCCCGATAATAAGGTTGATGAGCCAAAAAGGAAAGACAGGGATCAATCGTAAAGTAAATAAGTAAAAAGTCCCCTCTCTCGCTATCCCATCGTTGACCTCTTTGAGCTTGTTTCCAAACCTCCCCTGCACCCAGTCTTGTAAGACAAAACGTGATATGAAACACGCTAAGGTTGCTCCGATTGTACTTGCAAAAGAAACAACAATGGTGCCAATCAATAATCCAAAAAGAGCTCCTGCAGCAAGAGTCATAATCGCTGCGCCGGGTAAAGATAACGATGTAACGAGGATATAGACCGCCATGTATGCGGCGATCACCATTAGCCTGTGATCGGCATAGACGGCAGCCGACCTCGCTTGAGATGCCTTTATGTAGGCAAGAGTGAAATACTGTTCAAGGCCGAGAACCTTAAATAGTATCGCCATTCCGACGACGAGGATTACGACTATTATTCTTTTCCTGACGTTCTTATTCATCACGCTGATAACCTTGGAACCGCACGTCATATCCAACATTGTCAATGCCCTGATGCGCTACCCCATAGCTCCCTGAGACGCTGGTCACGACCGCACCTGCCACGGTAGTATTTGTAGCGGATCGGGTTCTTCTTGTAATAATGCTGATGGTAGTCCTCGGCAGGGTAGAACTCAGTCGCTTGTACAATCTCGGTTACAATTGGCTCCTTGAAAGGATTGCTCTTCTCCAAGGTTTCCATTGACTGTATTGCCAAACGCTTTTGCTCCTCATTGTGATAAAAGATAGCACTGCGATACTGATGCCCCGTATCACAGAACTGCCGGTCCCTGACGGTCGGGTCAATATTGTGCCAAAAGACGTTGAGGAGCTTTTCGTAGGTCACCTTTGTCGGATCATAGACGACCTGAACTGACTCGGCGTGCCCAGTCCCCCCAGCGGAAACCTCTTTGTAAGTGGGGTTTTGTTTTTGACCTCCAGTGTAGCCGGATGTAACTGAAACAACGCCTGGAATCTCGTCGAATGGGTGCTCCATACACCAGAAGCAGCCGCCTGCGAAGGTNNATTTTCATAATGTATCCCCCTAATTGTCAGTTTATTTATTGGTTGATACGAATTGCAAGGCAGCTGAATTCATGCAGTAGCGCAGCTCAGCGGGTTTGGGGCCATCATTAAACAAAATCCAATGCTATCCTAGTTCGAACATATCTTCGCACTCTCATTCTGATTCACTATTCTTATGCACCGAGCACTGTGTCGCGCGATTGCATTCATAGTTGCGGTCACCTCCTCTACATTGAAGAATGAAATAAGCATGCGCACACAGCTCCTTTCCAAGTTACGCATCGACTTCGGTGATCAATATAGGAGTTTTGCTCTTTTTTATGTCAGTGGTAAGCTGATTTTCATGTAGGACATCTCTTACGCTAAACAAAATCAATTTCAAGATATCTAAGGCAGGAGAATGACCTTCTCTATGTCATTGTTTTGATCATATTCTGAGGTTATGGTGAAGATTACAGCGGTCTACTTCAGAGTACCGAGACATAGGAAGACACAATTATCCCAAATACCCTTCTGCACACTCGACAAAACGGCCATGATAGATTTTTAGAGAAATTATCAAATTCTGAGTAATGGTAAAATCGATGACTTTAGTAGTTATTGAAAACCTACTACCGAGTTGTACTAAAGGCAACATACAAAGGTTGTAGTTATACTTTACTTATCGCTTTTCTCATCATTGCCACCGAGGCTTTCACGGCGTCCACGGATTTAATAAAATCAGCCCGTTCCTGCTCATTGAGTCTTATTTCAATGATCTTATCAATTCCCTCATTGCCCAGTATAATCGGTACCCCGGTATAGACATCATACGCTCCATATTCTCCTTTCAGGTAAGCGGAGCACGGCAGCAAACGCTTTTCGTCGGATACGATAGACCTTATCATATGAAGGATTGCCGCTGCAGGGGCATAATAAGCACTCCCACTTTTAAGCAGGTCGACAATTTCTGCGCCTCCCTGCCGAGTTCTCTGCACAATAGCTTCGATCTTCTCTTTAGCAAAAAGTTCTGTAACAGGCATCCCTTTTACAGTTGTGAACCTCGGCATGGGCACCATGAGGTCTCCGTGCCCTCCCATGACGAGCGCCTCCACATCTCTGGGGGATACCCCCGCCTCCCAAGCAACAAATGTTCTGAATCTGGCAGAGTCAAGTATGCCGCCCATGCCGACGACGCGTCTCGGTTCAAATCCCGAAACCTCCATTGTCAATTGGGCCATTGCGTCCATCGGATTAGTTACTACAATAAAAAGCGCGTCTGGAGAAAAAGCGGCAGCCTTTCTGACCGCATTCGAAACAACGCTCGTATTGGCTATCAACAGGTCATCTCTGCTCATTCCGGACCTTCTTGGATAACCGCATGTGACTACGATGATGTCGGAGTGGGCGGTAGAACCAAAATCGCTCGAGCCGGTAACGCTGGAAGAGGATATCCATAGCGGAGCAGCCTGAGAAATATCCAATGCCTTGCCTTTGGCAACTCCTTCTTCGATATCGAGCAGCACCACATCTCCCAATTCGGCCTGAACGATCAGGTGGGCCAATGATCCGCCGATATTGCCTGCCCCTAGAATGGTTATTTTAGTTTTCATTCAGATGCTTTCCCTTGCCGCTCAATCTGATCTGCAGTTCCATTAAGAGACATGTCATATCTTCGCCCGGGACTTTCATGGTCTGCCTCCCTATAAATGAATAGCATGTGCCGTTTTGGTATTACTATTTTCGAGATGGGCCAATTAACAGATATTACAGCATCATGTGTTGTTAAGAAAAGAGTTATCTGCGTCTACTGTCAATAACAGTATCGCAAAAGTCACCTGCATGACCTTGTCCGTAAGGTTAGTTTGGAGGCATGCTAGCTAACATGAAAAAGCGGCTCGCCGACTGACCGGGATTAGCAGATTATTATGGAAATAATCATATTTGCAATACTAAGCCCACTAATAAGTTGGAAGCGACATCGAGAGCTGTCTCCTGAAATTTCTACGATTTAGTTGTTTCCATATGCGCATGGCTCTATCAGACAAATACTGTCGATCATAATGATCTTATCCTACAAAAAAATCAGA
The DNA here is from genome assembly GCA_003170655.1 of Nitrospiraceae bacterium. Lineage (GTDB taxonomy): Bacteria > Nitrospirota > Thermodesulfovibrionia > Thermodesulfovibrionales > Dissulfurispiraceae > Fen-1308. The sequence continues at coordinate 10,563 of PMYY01000200.1, read as the reverse complement.
ATTTGCCCGATAGCTCTCCTTGTTCGTCGTAGATCTATACTAAAACCAGTTGTATTAAGATCTATCGCGTGGCGTGCTCCTTGTTTGAAGGATACGGACTACAGTAGGAGGAAATTGCGATGGCCGATGTGATTCTATATGGCATTCTATCCTTAGCGGCCCTTTATACTATTTATCGTGTCGACCCAGAACACTCGGAAGTTAAGTATATCTAGATTTGGTCTTTTTATCGCTCTGTTGTTTTCCATCGAAAAAAAGAGAAACTAATGTCTCTCAATTGACTGATCAAGGTATTTCATCACAAAAACCCAAGAAAATGTGCAAGATCATGAGATTCAAGTCCACAAACTCTCATTCTTAGTTATTGTTGTGCTGTCGGTTTTGTGAATATGCTGATGTGCACAAACTGACCCTCCCACGACTTTATGGATATACCGGATAATTTGTATCTTTGAAAGAAGATGTATGTATGTGGAGAGAAGGTGGTAATTACCGTCATTTTACTGCTGAGTTCAAAAGTAAGGCGGTCCAACTGGTAACGCAGAAAGGAATGCCAGTACGCAAGGTAGCCCGAGAGCTTGATATTCATCTTAATCAACTTTTAGGATTGGACTTATCGAAAGCATCGCTGAGAGCCTGGCTAAGGTCCTTCAGTGTCTGCTGGAGTGCTTGCGATGGGGCATCAGCTTGAAATGGTTACTCTTTCTTTCATGAATGCAGAAGATTGCACAGTCTGCTATAGGAAAGACAGCGCTGATTATTGTAGAGCCTTTCTTTCTGTAGCGCAAGGGACTTATTCCACAGGAAACGATTACAGCCCGCAAACGGACGCAATAATGATTCCATTGCCGGGCCGGTATTCAGCCGAAATTTGCACCCTTAGCGAACTATGATTCGTATAAATAAGACAATGCCCGAGTTTTGTCAACCCCTCTGGGCAAAAAAAACTTACCTCATTTCCCTGCCTCGAAGGCGAGGCTTTTAGGCCGCTTTTTATGTAATTGACCGTGCGGGCCGCTTAAACTGTATTCACACCTGCAAGGGGATGATCACCCGGATCGTAGTCCCTATCTTTTCCTCGCCCAGGACCTCAACCTCGCCGCCCCATACGATGACCTTTTCCCTTATGCTGATTAGGCCGAAAGACCCTGAATCGTAAATGCACTCTTTGGGTATTCCGACGCCATTATCTCTTACTTCCAAGATGATTCTGTCTCTCTTTCGGAAAAATCCCACTGAAACCTTTGTGGCCCTGGCATGGTGTTCGATGTTCCGCAGCAACTCCTGGTATATCCTGAATATCGTAGTAGACAGGTCCCGGACAAGCGAGAACTCCGGAGGATCGATGAAAACTTCGCAACTAACAGCGGTGCGTTTCCCGAACTCGGCCGTCTGCCATTTAATAGCTTCGGTAATGCCCATATCATCAAGTATCCAGGGCCGCAATTCAAAGCAAATACCTTTGACAGCCTGGATTCCCCTGTCTATGATTCCGCTCATGATGTCAGTCCGTTCGATCAGAGGTTTCTGACCATCCGCCAGTTTCCTGGCCAGAGATACCAGTTCAAGTTTCAGCGCAGCGAAGGGCTGCCCTATTTCGTCGTGAACGCGGCGGGCCATATCGGCCTTTTCCGACTCCCTGACCGCTTCCAGGTGGGATGAGAGGTTCCTCAACTGCTCACGAGAATTGCTGAGTTGTTCCTCTTTGCGTTTATACTCCGTTATGTCTGAAATGGAGCTCACCCATCCCTTCACCTTGCCGTATTCATCATGGACCGGCGCTGTTAGAATAAGGGCATAAAAGCGTTCACCGTTGCGTCGGCAATAGGACAATTCCACCATGCCAGTCCCTTCTTTTCCTTTGAGGATGGATTTAAAAGCCACGGTGTTATGGTCTATAGCCTCCGTCGGCCAGTAAGCAAAGGGCGGCTTCATTCCTATCAATTCCTTTTCGCTCCAACCCACTATCTTGCAGAAGCCCCGGCTGATATAAATATGCATTCCCTCTGTGTCGTAAACGACTATTCCGGGCAGGACAGCCTCTTCAATCGCCCTGCGGACACTTAGCTGTGTTTTGAAGGCACCTTCGGCCTTCTTGAGTTCGCTGATATCCGACGATACAGAGATAAGACCGGTGGTGGTGCCGTGCTCATCCCTTATCACTGAATTGGTCAGGTATGCAGCAAACTGTGTTCCGTCCTTTTTTTGCACGCTTATCTCGCCCGCCCAGTACCCTTCAAAAAATGTTGCAGACAGCAATTCCTCGGCGTCGGCCTTTCTGTTTTCCGGAAGCATAATGGAGAAGATATGTTTCCCAACGGCATCGTGGGTCTTCCATTGATACAGTTTCTCGGCATATGGGTTCATATAGAACACCTCTCCATTGATGCCAGCCACGATGACTGCATTGCTCACCTGTTCAAGGATGGATGTCTGCAAACGGACCCTTTGACGGGACCTTTCCGCTTCTTCTATGAGATCGCAAAGCAACTCTGTGCCACCGCGGCCGATGATCTCGACATCAGACCCTCCCATCAAGGACACACTATCTCCGATCTCTTTTGATCCTGTCGAATTGATAATAAGGTCGATCTTCCCGGAAAGAAATTCGCGCACATCACTGCCGATCGGAACATTGAGTTGTTTTGCGCGGACAATTCCCGGCGCGTCTTTGTCCTCATCGACAATTCCCTTGACAGCAATATTACTCTTGCTTGTTAGATATTCCATAAGGGGTATCACGCCTCTGCCGGCCCCAATAAAGACAATACTTTTCATATCCTCCCTGGACCTCCCTGCATATTTCCCGAAGGCCTCCCTCGACCTCTTTCGCCCCGTTAGCATTTCAGCTTTGCGCTGAAAACCATCCTTTAAAGTATAGGCATGATATGACGCCATCACAATAAAGGATCGATATTGCCTGTTTTAACCGACAATATTCTCTTCACCATCTTGACAACAGACCTCCCTGTCAATTAATGTTAGTAAGCACTTACAAACGCTATTGTTGCACGGAGGTCAAAGATGTCTGACGGTCAACTGCCAACGCGGGAAAGGATACTCGAAACGTCCCTGCGTCTTTTCTCCGAAAAGGGCTATCTGGGTGCGACAACAAAGGAAATATCTGCTGAGTCGGACGTGGCAGAGGTGACCCTTTTCAGGCATTTTCCATCCAAGGAATCTCTCTTCCAAGAGGTGCTGTCAGCCTATACCTTTCTGCCAACCTTAAAGGGAATAATGCCGTCTGTTGAAGTCATGCCCTACGAAAAGGCCCTTGCCGAGATCGCGCGTCGTTTCATCGAAACCCTTAAACTCAGGAGAGATTTGATCAAAATCATGCATTCCGAGTGCCATCTATATCCCGAGAAAATAAAAAGCATTCAGCATTCATTTCTCGCTGAGATGCTGTCCATTCTTGCAGATTTTTTTGCATCTCGGCGCAAGAAAGGCAATCTTAGAAATTTTGATGAGTTCCTGGCTGCCCGCCTCTTCCTGGGCATGTTCTATCAGTATTTTATTACGAGCGAGGTATTCGGGCTCAAGATTCTTGCCAATTATGATGACGATTCAGTCATCGAAGGCTATGTCAATATCTTTTCTCGGGGGACCAGGAAATGACTTTAATGCTAACTGTCCCAGGCAAATTCTCGCGCGCTTCGCTGTCAGCACTCATATTTTTGGCTCTGAGCCTACTAGCCTGCACTCAGCAGAAGGGCGCGCCTCCGAAGCCTGTAGTGCCGGTCACTGCGGCAACGGTCGAAAAAAAGGCCGTGCCATACGAGATACGGGCAATCGGCAATATAGTCGAATATGCCAGCGTAAATGTACGCTCCCAGGCTGGCGGATATCTCTCAAAGATACACTTTCAAAAAGGACAGTTCGTAAAAAAAGACGCTATCCTGTTTACTATAGACCCGCGTTCCTATAAGGCTTCGCTTATGCAGACCGAGGGCGCCCTGGCAAAAGACCAAGCCCAGCTTGACAATGCGCGCGCGGACGAGCATCGCTACGCTGAACTCGTCAAAAAAGGTTACATCTCGAAGCAGCAGTACGAGCAGTCGCAGGCTGCCGCAAATGCACTGGAGGCTGTGGTGAAGGCAGACCAGGCGGCTGTCGAATATGCAAAGGTCCAGCTCAGCTTCTGTTACATCCATGCACCCATATCGGGAAGGTTGGGTGATATTCTCCTCGACGAAGGCAATCTTGTCAAAGCGGCCGACGATAACAAGTTCTTGGTGACAATCAGACAGATGCAGCCCATCTATGTCAGCTTTTCGGTGCCCGAAAAAACCCTCGGCGAAATCAAAAAATACATGGCATCTAAGCAGCTGTCTATCGACGTGTATGCCGACAAGGGAGATACAAAGCCTGAAAAAGGCATGCTTTCGTTCGTGGATAATACTGTTGACCCCACGACCGGGACTATACGACTCAAGGGTACCCTAAAGAACGAGGCTGACCGTTTGTGGCCCGGCCAGTTTGTCAACGTCGTTCTCTCTCTCTACACACAGAGTGATGCCGTCACCATGCCTTCTCAAGCTATCCAGTCGGGGCAGCACGGACAGTACGTTTACGTCATAAAAGACGACCTTACTACTGAAATTCGGCCGGTTGTAGTATCTAGGACTTATGGAAACGATTCGATAATCGAAAAGGGGCTCAAACCGGGCGAAAAGGTCGTGACAGACGGGCAACTCCGCATTGTGCCGGACGCAAAAGTCCAGATCAAGGAAAGCGCCGATACCACAACCCAACAGAGCACTGAATCTACTACCGAGCCGTCGAAAAAAGAAACCGCTAAAGACTAAGGAATAACCGATGGTCATTTCAGATCTTTTCATACGCCGCCCGATCATGACGACCCTCATCATGATCGCTATACTGCTTTTCGGTATCGTCGGGTATCGCCTTCTGCCTGTAAGCGACCTTCCCAATGTCGACTTTCCGTCAATCAATGTGACAGCAAACCTGCCAGGGGCCAACCCTGATACTATGGCATCGGCAGTGGCGACGCCTCTTGAAAGACAGTTCTCTACTATCGCCGGATTGGATTCAATGAGTTCAACCAATTCCCAAGGTATCACAAACATAACGCTTACTTTCAGCCTGGACAGGAGCATTGATGCAGCAGCTCAGGACGTTCAGGCCATGATATCGAAGGCGGCGAAATTACTGCCCCAGAATATGCCGAGCCCGCCGTCATACCAGAAGGTGAACCCGGCAGATCAACCGGTCCTGTATCTGGCCGTAAGCTCGCCGGAGCTGCCGTTATCTCAGGTCTACGAATATGCCGATACATTTATCGGGCAGCGCATATCCATGATCAACGGTGTCGCACAGGTTGTAATATTCGGTTCGCAGAAATATGCAGTCAGGGCGCAGCTCGACCCCAAGGCCCTCGCTTCCCGCAGTATCGGTCTCAACGAAGTAGCCGCGGCTGTGCAGAATGCGAATGTCAATCTGCCCACTGGCACCATGGAAGGGCATCATACGGAGTACACAATCCAGGCGACCGGTCAATTGTATGACGCCGTAGCATATCGCCCCCTGATCGTGGCGTATCGCAATGGCATGCCAGTGCGACTGGACGAACTGGGGAGTGTTGTCGACAGCGTCGAGAACGACAGGATAGCAGCCTGGTACACGAACAAACGGGGCATGGTCCTCGCTATCCTTCGCCAGCCGGGTACCAACACAATAGAGATCGTCGACTCCATAAAACAGCTGCTGCCGAAATTTAGGCAGCAGATACCGGGGGCCGTTGATATCAATATCCTTTACGACCGCACGGACTCTATCCGTGATTCCGTGTCCGACGTAAAGTTCACCCTTTTCCTTTCTATCTGCCTCGTAGTGCTTGTTATTTTTCTCTTTCTTCGCAACCTCTCGGCCACCATTATCCCAAGCCTTGCCCTCCCGATGTCGATCATCGGTACATTCGCCGTCATGTACGTCACCGGTTACAGTATCGACAACCTCTCACTCATGGCTCTCGTCCTGGCAGTAGGCTTTATTGTCGATGATGCAATTGTCATGCTCGAAAACATTATGAGGCATATCGAACATGGAGAGACCGTTATGGAAGCGGCCTTCAGGGGGTCCAGGGAGATCGGCTTTACCATTCTTTCGATGACCATTTCACTCGTTGCGGTATTTATCCCGGTTCTTTTCATGCCTGGAATATTAGGACGACTCCTGCACGAATTCGCACTAGTAATCAGCACGTCCATTCTGGTGTCCGGGATTGTCTCCCTTACTCTGACCCCTATGCTCTGCAGCCGTTTCATACGGCACGACGTCGGTCAGAAACACAGCAGGCTCTTCGATCTATCGGAACGTTTCTTCAACGCCATGCGCTCAGGATATGAAAGGAGCCTGCAAGTCGTCCTCCGTCACCGGTTACTCGTGATGGTCGGTAATGTGGCAATCCTAGCAGCCACTATCGCTCTCTTCGCTTTTTATCCAAAAGGGTACGGGTTCATTCCAAACGACGATACCGGCAGACTTCTTGCTTTTACTGAAGCCCAGCAGGGGATATCGTACGATTCAATGAAGGCCCACCAGGAAAGGCTCGCAAGTATCGTCAGAAAGGACCCGAACGTAATTGACTTCATGTCCGGAATAGGTCCGAGTGGAATTTCCACCACTGGAAACGTAGGAAGGATTTTCATGCGGCTGAAAGATCGCTCTGAACGCAAACTGAGCGCCGACGATATCATAAAGGAGCTTACACCCAAGCTCTCGGGCGAACCGGGGATGAAGGTCTTTATCCAGAATCCGCCGCTTATCACTATCGGGGGCCGTCTGACGAAGAGCCCATACCAATTCACGCTCCAGAGCACCGATACGGACGAGCTTTACAAGAACGCAGCCCTCTTCGAGCAGAAGATGGCCGCGCTGCCAATGCTTACCGATGTCACTAGTGATCTGCAGATCAAGAGCCCTCAGGTTAACGTTGTCATTGACAGGGACAAGGCATCTTCCCACGGGGTTACCGCCCAACAAGTGGAAGATGCTCTCCAGACTGCGTACAGCCAGGAGCAGATTTCGACGATCTACGCGCCGAATAATCAATATCAGGTCATTATGGAGCTGGAACCCGCGTATCAGAAGGAACCTTCCCTCCTTTCACTTCTTTACATCAAATCCAACACGGGCCAATTGGTGCCTCTGAGCACGCTTACAAGTTTCACCGAGAACGCCGGGCCGTTGACCATAAATCATTCCGGCCAGTTTCCTTCGGTCACTATTTCGTTCAATACGAAGCCTGATGTGTCTCTGGGTGAAGCGGTCGGCGCAGTCGAGAAACTGTCGCGTCAGTCACTGCCTGCTACGGTCAGCGCCAGCTTCCAGGGACAGGCCCAGGCCTTCAAGGATTCGATTAAGGGCATTTGGTTATTACTGATCCTTGCTATAATCGTTATTTACATTGTGCTTGGAATTCTGTACGANNGAAAGCTTCATCCATCCCATCACAATCCTTTCGGGGCTCCCGTCTGCTGGATTCGGCGCTCTAATTACCCTTATGTTTTTCGGGTACGAGCTTAACATCTATTCTTTCGTCGGCATAATCATGCTGATAGGCATAGTAAAAAAGAACGCGATCATGATGATCGACTTTGCCCTCGACGTGCAACGGAACGAAGGTAAGGCCCCCATGGAGGCGATTTACCAAGGGTGCATCATCAGGTTCCGCCCGATCATGATGACAACCATGGCTGCGCTCATGGGCACGCTGCCAATCGCCCTCGGCCTCGGAGCAGGATCACAGTCGCGGCGTCCCCTCGGTCTGGCTGTCGTAGGAGGACTGTTATTTTCTCAGCTCATCACTCTTTATCTGACGCCGGTTTTTTATACTTACATGGAGTCGCTCCAAAGCACTTATACAAATATGCGTCTCAGGCACAAAGCAAGAAAGGCGAAAACTGCTACGGCGACAGATAAAGTACAATGAGCAAGCATTTAATGTATTTAATCGGGAGAACCTTATGAATAAGTTTATTTCATTAATCATCTTTGCCGCTTTACTCCTACCCATCGCCGCCGCAGCGCAGGAACCGGTGAAAACCGCCGGACCAATAAACACGGGAGATGTGCTGACACTCAATAGATGCGTCGATATCGCGCTGCAGCATCAACCTGCCGTTGCCGCTGCACAGTACAATATAAAGGCAAGTGAGAGCAGAGTGGGTGAGGCACAGTCGGCATATTATCCGCAGATCAGCGCCCAAGGAGAATACAACAGGATCAGGGCTCTTCCTTCCAGCACATCATCTCTCTCGTCTAACGTAGTTTCCGGTGTGGGGACCGGCAGCTTTGGCAGCAGCAAATCTTTTGATCAATATACGGCAAGTGCCATCCTGTCACAGACAATCTTTGACTTCGGCAAAACACCTATGCAGGTGGGCATCCAGAAACTGAACCTGGATGCATCCCGGGCGGATTTCGACACAACACGTGCACAGACTATTCTTTCGGTCAAGCAGGCTTTTTACGGCATCCTTCAGGCCCAGAGAAATTTCGATGTGGCCAAAGAGACAGTTGCCCAGTTCACCCAGCACCTCAATCAGGCAAAAGGTTTCTATGAAGTCGGCACCCATCCGAAATTCGATGTTACTAAAGCGGAAGTGGACCTGAGCAATGCAAAGCTCACTCTCATAACGGCCGGCAACGCGCTCCGGATCGCGCAGGTGACTCTGAACAACACAATGGGAATACCCGATGCGCCCGAATATGCGGTGGAGGATTCCCTTGCTTATATTAAGAAGGAGATCACCATGGCCCAGGCAATCGAATCCGCACTGAAAAACAGACCTGAAATCCAGGCGACCGATCTCAGAGTAAAGGCTTCGGATGAATCGATCAACCTTGCCAGGACGGGCTACTTCCCGGTAATTACAGGCAATGCCGCCTATAATCGGGAATCAGGAGACACGTCCTTCCGGGAAGAGGGATGGAACGCCGGAGTGGTCATCACGGTCCCGATCTTCAACGGGTTTCTTACACATCACCAGGTCCAGGAATCGATTGCTACCGCAAATGCTGCAAGAGCCAACTATGCTGTGCTGACGCAAAACGCAACCCTCGAGGTGCAGCAGGCCTTCCTCAATCTTCGCGCCGCCGAAGAGCGCATCCCGACAGCCGAACTTGGGGCGCAACAGGCAGCCGAGAATCTAGAGATCGCCACAGGCCGGTATGCCGCGGGAGTGGGCAACCCCGTAGAGGTGACTGATGCCGAGGTGGCTAATACAAATGCCAAGACAGCATATATTCAAGCACTTTATGATTACAATGTGGCCCTTGCAAATCTCGATAAAGCGATGGGTATGCGATAGTGATTTTGAGCAGGTCAAAACAGCACCTATTCTTACTATCGGCCCTGCTCGCGGTTTTGGTCATTTTTCCCGTATCGGGGCGCTCGCAGGAATCCGCCCTCGATAAGCCTGAGATGCTATCTCTTGCCGGCGGTCTCAGGATCGCTACAGATGGAAACAGGGTCATCAAGATTGCCCTCTTTAACCGGAACCTGGCATCACAGGATATCTCCATCGCACGCTCGCGCTTTTTCCCGGTCGCGAACGCTTCAGCTAATTACACTATGCTTGCCTATCAGCCGGGGGCAGTATTCGGTCCGCTCAGTGTTCCGACTGCCGATAAGGACTACCCTTCGTATACAGTGACTGTCCACCAGACCCTGTTCGACTTCTGGGCAAGAGAGTCCCTTTATAGCGCATCAAAAGAATCCCTGGAGCTGACGAATGCAGACATTGCAAGGACGAAGAACCTCGTTGCCCTCGATTACATAAATGCCTACTTCAACCTCCTCGAAGCCGGAAGAATGATAGAGGTTGGGGAGCATGAAGTCGAGGCCCTGCAATCACACCAGCAGACAGCAAAGGACCTTTACGATGCAGGGGTGATTACAAAAAACGATCTCCTTCAGGCCGAGGTGAGACTATCAGATGCGCAGCAGAGACTTCTGACCCTCAAAAATCAGCGAATCTTCAGCTCTTCGAGGATCAATAATATCCTTGCGAGGCCGCTCACTCTGGTAGTGGTCCCGGTCGAGGTTACGGAAGAACTCCCGTCCATGCCCGTCATAGAAAAGTTATGGGAAAGCGCTATGCAACAGAGACCCGAAATCAGAATCGTCGATCATCAGCTGAAGATCAACGACCTTCAGGAGACGGCCAAGCGTTCCGAATTCCTGCCGGCCTTTTTTGCAGAAGGCGGCTATAACTATACCAAAAATCAATTCCAGCTGCACGAAGACAACTGGTCGCTCGTCTTCGGTCTGACAATCAACCTGTTCAACGGGGGCGCCACAAGGGCAGAGGTATCGAAGATCAGGCAGAGATCAGGACAGCTGCACGAAGAAAGAAACAAGCTACTGGACGACATACAGCTCGAAGTGCAACGCTACTACCTCGATGAAAGAAATGCCCGCGACAATGTGACTACGACAAAGGAAGCTATCCATCAGGCTGAGGAGAACCTTCGCATCAACAAAGTTCGCTACGAAGAGGGAGTGGGTACCGCAACTGACGTGCTCGACGCCATCTC
>PMYY01000128.1:16306-17140 GCA_003170655.1 Nitrospiraceae bacterium | reverse complement strand
TTTAATTAAAATATTTCAACGGGAAAAAAGGTTAAAGAACTCATTTAACTCTTTAACTCAGTGCAAATATGTGTGTTATAATTAACAATGTCTATGCTCGAGATCAAGAGATACCCGGAAGAGGTACTCAAGAAAAAAGCCATTGCCCTTGATAAGGTAGATGAGAATGATCGAGACCTCCAGCGCCTGATAGATAATATGATAGAAACGATGTATGCCGCTGCCGGGGTCGGTCTTGCGGCGCCCCAGGTTGGTGTCGGAAAGAGGTTGATTGTCATCGATATCGGCGATCGGGAAGACGGAGGGGCGCTCATAGTTCTGGTCAATCCTGAGATCGTATTAGCGGAAGGTCTCGTCGAGTCCGAGGAAGGCTGTCTTAGCGTGCCTCAATATATCGCTAATCTCAAGAGGGCTGAGAGGGTCGTTGTCAGGGGCCTGGACAGGGATGGAAAGCTGGTTGAAATCAAGGCTGACGGACTTCTGGCTCGGGCGCTCCAGCATGAAATAGACCACCTCGACGGAGTCCTGATCCTCGATCGCATCAGCGCGATCAAACGAGAATTCTATAAAAAGCGATATCTCAAATCACTCAAAGAGTCGCAGGTCAAGGCTGAATCTTAAGGCCGCACATTACAATTTCATAAGAGGATTCCTTGTGGCAATTATCTTTTTCGGCACGCCGGACTTTGCCGTCCCATCCCTGAAGGCCCTTGCAGCAGCGGAAGAGAAAGTTGTCCTTGTGGTCACACAACCCGACAGGTTAAAGGGAAGGGGCCATATGCTTTCGGCTCCTCCGGTGAAAGAACTGGCATTGTCGCTCGGTATCAATGTGCT
>PMYY01000128.1:0-16270 GCA_003170655.1 Nitrospiraceae bacterium | reverse complement strand
AAATACCGCGGAGCAGCGCCGATACAGTGGTCTCTGCTTAAGGCCGAGAAGATGACGGGTGTTACGACCATGCTGATGGATGAGGGCTTGGATACGGGAGACATCCTGCTCCAGTCAACCCTTGAGATTGACGAGAATGATAATTCGGCAACGCTTTTTGAGAGGCTTGCGGATCTAGGGGCAAAGACGCTGATCGAAACGCTCAAAGGGATAAGGTCAGGATGTGTCAAGCCGATCCCTCAGGCTGGAGATGCCAGTCTTGCGCCGCCCCTCAGGAAAGAGGACGGAAAGATCGACTGGCGGAGAAGCGCGGAAGAACTCGCTTTTTTTGTCAGGGGTATGAATCCCTGGCCATCCGCGGTATGCGGCCTCGGGCGGGAGCGGATAAAGATAACCAAGGTGCGCGCAATAGCCGGCAACGGCGAGCCCGGAAGGATCGAAAAGGCCTCCGGAGGCACGTTGGTCGTTGGAACATCGAAAGGTCTCCTGCTTGTGGAAGAACTTCAGCCCGAGGGGAAGAGGGCCATGCCTGCCGCCGCATTCCTTGCAGGGCGGAAATTGAAGGAAGGTCATGAGAAATTTTCTTAGGGGAGTAGTCCTCAAGATCCTCTATCCGGCTATGATGTTAGCAGGGGCCTTCTTAAAGAGCAGGAAAGAGGTATTTCAGATCTTCATAATCAAACTCAACAACCGCTTGGTCAGGGCTGGCAGCTACCGAGCCGGCACCCTGCTGCTTATGCTGCCTCACTGTCTTCAGACCACCGAATGCGATGTGAGGATAACCCACAATATTTCGAACTGCAAAAGATGCGGAAAGTGCGAGATAAGAGACCTTATAAAAATATCCGAAGACAATAACCTGAGGCTGTTTGTCGCCACCGGGGGCACCATCGCCCGCCGCATCGTCAAGGAGGCGAGGCCCGACGCGATAATAGCTGTAGCATGCGAGAGGGACCTTAGCAGCGGCCTCGTAGATACTTACCCGCTGCCTGTGATAGGCATCCTCAACGAACGGCCTTTCGGCCCGTGCGTCAATACGAGGGTCGATCTTGCCAAGGTGCGAGAGGCAATCGCCTTTTTTGCCGGCTCCAGGTAATTGAGTAACATTCTATGACCACCAGAGCAATCGCGGTGCAAGCACTTTCGAAAATATTCGCTGCGGTTGCAGGAGCATCACACAAACCCAAAGAGGTGCTGGAGACCCTGTCCGGGCAGCTGGACGACCGCGAGCGCTCTTTCTTGATGGAGATCGTTTACGGCGTTCTCAGGTACAGGGACTACCTTGACTGGATATTGGCAAAATTCCTGGATAAGCCTTCGTCTCTGCCGCCGGACACCATGAACAATCTGCGGATAGCAGTCTACCAGATAAAATTCATGCGCGTGCCCGAATGGGCGGCGGTGAACGAATCGGTAAATATCGAGAAAGGACGAAGTGACCGGAAGGGTAAGGCCGGCCTGGTGAATGCGGTCCTCAGGAGTTACCTGAGGCAGAGCAAAGATATAGGGTCCCCTGATGAAAAAGAGACCGTCAGCTATATTTCCATTACGACATCTCATCCCTCCTGGCTCATCCGCAGGTGGATTGTCCGACTCGGACGAATTGAGGCGCTCAAGCTTGCTCAAGCGAATAACGAAATCCCTCCGCTCACCGTCAGGATAGACGGCGACCGAAAAGGTGCTATGAAAGCGCTTGAGGAAGGCGGAATAGAGGCCCAAGAGACGAGGTATTCACCGGTTGGGATCATCATTAAAGGCGTTGCGCCCCGACAGATCCCGCTGGATGTTTCATCGTATGTTATTCAGGATGAAGCTGCCCAGCTTATCGCGTATCTGCTCAACCCTTTTCCCGGCGAACGTGTCCTCGATGCCTGTGCTGCACCCGGAGGGAAGACGACCCATATAGCTCGGCTCATGAAAGATGAGGGGGAAGTCGTTGCGGTGGAGATCGATGCTGATAGGGTCAGGAGACTGAAAGACAATGTTTCAAGGCTCGGGCTCAAGTCGGTCACGGTAATCCGGGGCGATATGAAACAATATGTGAACGGCATATTCGATAAGGTGCTTCTCGATGCGCCCTGCACATCCATGGGAGTAATCAGGCGCAACCCCGATGTGAAATACCGGCATGAGGAGAAGGACCTGGCCCGGTTCAGGGCAATGCAGATCAGTTTCATGAGCAGTGCGGCCAGGCTATTAAAGCCCGGCGGAAGCATGGTATATTCGGTATGCTCTACCGAGCCGGAAGAGGGTGAAGCCGTAATTAAATCTTTTTTGCAGTCCCATCCCGATTTTAGTATTATACAAGGGGCCTATTCATTCCTTGCTCAATTTGCGTATAGTAACGAGGCTGGGCATCTATTTTACCGCACCTGGCCACACAGGGATGGACCGGATTATGCTATGGATGGCTTTTTTGCTGCCAGGCTCGAAAGGGGAAAATGAACAGATTCGTAAAAGTCCCGCTTTATATTGGAATTCTTTTTATTGTCGGCATGGTTGCCGGGCATCTCACATTCAAGATATTGAGCTTGAGCAATACGGTAGAGGTGCCCAACCTGAAGGGAAAAAGCGTTGCCGAGGCTGTGAACGTGCTTCAGGCAAAGGACCTGCACTTACTGGGTGCTGCAGAAGATTACGATTCGGATATACCTGCGGGGTATATCGTTCGGCAGGACATACCGGCTGCGAGCGATGTTAAGGAAGGCCGTGGTATCAAAGTGGTGGTGAGCAAAGGTCCGAAGGTCCAGTATGTACCGGACGTTGTAGGCATGAAGCTCGATGAGGCAGAGACTGTTCTTGCCGAAAGATCAATACGGATAGCTAAAGTGATTAATGTTCATTCGGATGTCGATAAAAATATAATAATAGCCCAAAGACCGGAGAGCGACGAAAAGGGCGGTGAGAATTTCCGCGTAATTGTCAGTCTCGGCAGTTTTGAGGAGGAAAAAAAGTGACCCGCATTGCTCCATCCATATTATCGGCCGACTTCATGCGTCTTGGCGATGAAATCCGCGCCGCAGAGGAAGCAGGGGCCGAACTGGTCCATGTCGATGTCATGGACGGGCATTTCGTGCCGAACATCACCATAGGTCCGATGTTTGTAGAAGGTATCAGGAAAATAACGAAACTTCCGATCGATGTCCACCTAATGATTTCGGACCCGGATAAATACGCCCACGACTTCGCGTCGGCGGGTTCAGACTATATAACCGTGCACGCCGAGGCAACGACGCATCTCCACCGTTCTGTACAGTGTATCAAGGAAGAGGGGGTCAAGGCCGGAGTTTCCCTGAATCCTGCGACACCTCTCTGCAGCCTCGACTATATACTTTCCGACATCGAGCTGGTGCTTATAATGTCCGTAAATCCGGGGTTCGGAGGGCAGAAGTTCATCCCCTCGGCATTGGAGAAGATCAGAAAATTGAAGGATACGATAACCGAAAGAAACTTTTCTGTACTTATCGAAGTCGATGGAGGCGTGAAGATCGAAAACGCAGCTAAGATAACAAGGGCAGGTGCGGATATCCTTGTTATGGGTTCCGCATTTTTCGGTTCCGGCGACTATTCCGCATTCATAAAAAAGCTAAGGGAAGAACTGGGAAAATAATGGACAACAAAATTTACGAAATTATCGAAGAAGCAGAGTCATATAGACAGAAATCGAAATATAGGGAGGCCCTGGGTTTGTTCAAAAGGGCACGTGCATTGGCACAGAAACGAAAGGACCCGGGAGGACTGCTGGATGCAACTATGGCCGTCGCCGATGTCTGTCGGATTATGGGCGATTTCGACAGTTCGGTGGAGTTCTATACCGAAGCGCTTGAAATCTGCGAAGGGCTGTGCAATGATCTTACGGCAGCCGATGCGATGGTCGGATTGGGACTTTCATTTAGAGCGGTCGGCATGTGGCAGAAGGCAGTAAAGCTCATCACAAGGGCCCGCAAGATATACCTCGGCGCCGATGACAAGAAAGGCATGGCCTTCGCACTATGGGCCGAAGCCGGTTCCCTGAGGGTGGCAGGCAAGATACCTGCGGCCATCGAGACCTTCAAGGAGTCGAGACGCGTCTTCGCCTCGGTTAAATTCGAATCAGGGGTTGCCTATTGCCTGGCCGGGCTCGGAGGGACACACCGCATAGCCGGAAAAATCTCCGAATCGTTGAAGTTTTACGAACAGGCGAACGAGATGTTCCGCTCCCTAAAAGACAGTTTCGGTACCGCCTATACCCATTGCGGTATCGGCAACGCAAACCGCATGATGGGCGATTTCGGCAAGGCATTGAGCCATTTTAAAAAGGCCACACGCCTTTATGAAGAGATCGGCGATATCGTCAGCTACTCGTACACGCTATGGAGTTTGGCCTCAGTCCATAAGATGAAGGGCGATCTTACACTTGCAGAGGAGTTCATCGGGACTGCCCGCAGGAACTTCAAGAAGACTAAAGATCCGAGGGGCATCATTTATTGCGACCTCTCCGACGGCGAAGTCGCATGGATGCAGGGGGATGACAGGCGTGCTGAAAAATTAATACGGTCGGCGCTGAGCAACGCTGAAAGGCATAAATTCAAGCTTGAAGAATGCCATGCAAGGCTGCTTCTTCTGAATTCTGCTAAGCCGTTCCGCAAGGGCGCGGCAGCCAATAACCCTCCCTGTTACAGAAAGATCGGGATCGAGTTGCAGTTCGAGACTATGCCGTTGAATATACCGTAATGGTTATGCAGTCACAGTTCATAAGTTTGCCCAATATGATCACCTTGCTGAGGATCGTACTCATACCGGTATTCGTAACCGCGCTTATCTACAGGCGGTATGATTACGCTCTGGGGCTTTTTGTCGTTGCGAGTACCACGGACATGCTCGACGGTCTTTTAGCAAGGATCACAGATCAGAAGACGAAACTCGGCGCCTTTCTCGATCCTCTTGCCGACAAGGCACTGCTGCTGACATCGTTTATTCTCTTTTCGGTTTACGGCTGGGTACCAAAGTGGCTGACCATCACCGTTATCAGCAGGGACCTTATCGTGACGCTTGGCTGGTTTTTGCTCTATCTTACTTCACACATAACCAGGGTTGCACCCACCGTCATCGGCAAGGCTGCGATTGCGTCGCAGCTCCTGCTCATCGCATATATCCTTGTTGCGATCAACGTACCGAGCCTGCCGGATGAGGCCCCATGGACTGCAATGCTGATAGTCGCGACTCTAACTATAGTCTCCGGACTCCAGTATGTATATCGCGGATTAACCCAGAATGAAAAGTAGCGGCATTGAGATAGAAGAGGTCCTGCAAGAAGGTAAAGCGGCAGGGGCTGGACTCAGGTCCGGTGACCGGCTTATTGCGGTCAATGGAAGCAGGATTCGGGACAGCATCGATTTGATGTATTACTGTAACGAGCCGGAACTCGATCTGCTCGTGGCGAGAGGTAATGAGACGATGCAGGTTCCTGTAGAGACAGGGGGCGGGTCGTCTGAGCTTGGGATCGTACTGAAGCCTTTCAATCTGAAAAAGTGCGGCAATAGGTGCATCTTCTGCTTTGTTTTGCAGTTGCCCAAAGGAATGCGCAAGACCCTGTATGTAAAAGATGAGGATTACCGTATGTCCTTTCTGTATGGGAATTATATCACCCTCAGCGGCATGACAGAGGGCGATAAGAAGCGGATAGTAGAACAGCACCTTAGCCCGCTTTACATCTCGGTCCATTCGACTGACACGGAAATCAGGAACCGCATGCTGGGCAATCCCAAGGCGGGAGATATTCTTCGGGACCTAAGGTTCTTTGCGGAGCATAAAATAAGGATGCATACTCAGATCGTGCTCTGTCCCGGATACAACGACGGCAAGGAGCTGGCCCGCACCATAAACGATCTCTATAAATTCTACCCTTATGTCCAGTCAATCGCTGTCGTTCCGGTCGGTCTTACGGCCCATAGGAAGAAGACGCTTGCACATGTGGAGAGAAAGGACGCGCTGACGGCGCTGGATATAATTCACCGTTTCCAGACCCGGTTCAAGCGAAAGCATGGCGAACATATCGTTTTTGCCGCTGATGAGTTGTATATCAAAGCAGCCGTCGAATTTCCATCCCTGAAGAATTACGATGAACTGTCCCAGATCGAAAACGGCGTGGGGCTAGTACCTCAATTCCTTGCTCAGGCGAAGCGGTTGAAGATCCAGCTGCCGGAGAAGATGAATAAGGTGAAATTTGTTACCTTCACAGGCGTGTCTTTTTATACGATCTTGTCCAGGTTTGCAGAAAGACTCCGGCGGAAGGGGTTCGACATAGAGGTTGTTCCCGTCGAAAATATCTATTTCGGCAAAACGGTCACAGTTACAGGCCTGCTCACCGGACGCGACGTTATAAGGGCCTTATCTGAGCATGTTCAAAATNNCGGCAGGACATCGAAGAGATTCTCGGGATCAAGTCTGTCATCATCGAATCTACGCCTGCTGGGCTCGTAGATGCGATGGTGAAATTGATGAAATGAAATTGTAGGGCGTATCAGGATACGCCCTGTTTAAATAGCAAAGGAGCCAGGCATGAAGATAAGCGGAAAGACCAGAATTGTCGGACTGTTTGGGTACCCGGTGGAGCATAGCTTGTCCCCTGAGATGCATAATGCTGCCTTTGACAAATTGAATCTCGATTACTGTTATGTCACCTTCCCCGTGCATCCCGACTCTCTCGGCGATGCCGTCCTCAGCATCAGGGCGCTATCGTTAGGCGGCGTCAACGTGACCGTGCCTCACAAAGAGAAAGTCATACCGTTTCTCGATGGGGTCAGTGAAGAGGCTCGGTTTATCGGCGCGGTGAATACCATTAAAAATGAGGATGGAAAGCTGACCGGATTCAATACCGACGGCAGGGGTTTCATGCAGTCGCTTGCCGAGGCTGACATAAGGGTTAAAGACCGGAAGGTGCTCATTGTCGGGACCGGGGGCGCTGCCCGAGCCATCGGATATTATTTATGCAAAGAGGCGTTTACGGTGCAACTCTTTGATGTAGACATCCCCAAGGCGGAAGCACTGGCGAAGCACTTATATGGAGTAAATCAAAACGCTGGAACGGTCGATGCCGCATCCACGAATAGCTCTGAGTTCATGGCCGGCATTGACATCATTATTAACGCAACCCCGCTCGGACTACAGCCCGGAGACCCTGTGCCGGTCGATATGTTACTTGTAAAAAAAGAGCATGTTGTATGCGACCTCATCTATAGAGAGACACCCTTTTTGCGCGCTGCCGCAGAGAAAGGCTGCAAAACGATGCACGGCCTTGGCATGCTTCTATGGCAGGGTGTAATAGCCTTCGAAATATGGACCGGCGTCAGGCCGCCTGTCGATGTCATGAAAGATGCATTACTGAAAAGAATGGCGCGGTGACCGCTGTAGGGCAGCCCTGTTGTCTGCTTCTCAATTTCTTCCTTTGAATAATAACCTTGACAAAAGTCTCTATTTTCATTCTTTCTGGCACGATATTTGCCTTTACATGCTGCCACCTCTATGGTAATATTTGATATGAAGAAAGTGCTGTTTCTGCTTTCCGGAGTGGGCCTCTTGGCTATACTGACGCTCTATTTCTTCCAGGACAGCGATGTTAAAGGCCGGTTGCGACTCGGTGATAATTCTTATATGGAAGACGTCAGTATCGTTCAGAAAAAAGAGGGGGCGACCAGTTTTACCTTGAACGCGCAGAAGGCGGTCTTTATGACTGCCCAGGATGTGCAGCTGACTGTGCTTAAAATATTCTTCCCGGCCAAGGACCTCATTCTCACTTCTGAGAGCGGGACATACAATACAGAAACTAAAGACCTGAATATCGAGGGTAACATCAAGGCGGCGACTAAGGATTACGACATTCTGACCAAGAAACTGCGCTGGGATGCTACGAAGAATGAATTGTTCTCGGACGATAAGGTGACCATCGTCGGCAAAAGTAAGAATTTTCATATCGAAGGAGAAGATCTTACAGCGGCGGGCGATATTGCGACCCTGCATAAAAATGTAAAGGCGGTCTTCAATGGAAGAGAAAACCAGTAAACGTCGGGCCGTATCACGATACGCCCTCATAAGTGAAATCTCAGTATTTTCTGCTTTGATTGTTATTTCTTTTTTCTTCTTTATTCTATCTCCTTCTCATGCTGCTGAGAATGATGCAAAGAATGCTGCCGGGAAGGATGCAAAGAAAGAGCAGGCGCCGACAATCATTACTTCAGAGTCGCTTACCGCTGACAACAAGGCCAAGACGGCTCTTTTTACAGGATCGGTCGTTGCAAAGAAAGCCGATACTACGATTTATACCGACCGCATGCTGGTCTATTATTCTGAGGGTGGAAGCGGCAGTAACATCGACAAGATGGAAGCCGACGGAAATGTAAAACTTGTGCGCGGGGACCGCGTAGTAACTTCTGGTAAAATGGTATATTATGCGGGCACTGATAAAGATAAAACTGATGAACGGGCAATTTTTACTGAAAACCCGAGGGCTGCTGAAGGTAAAAATGTGGTCATCGGGACGAAGATGACCTACTATATGAAGGACGACCGTTCACTCGTCGAAAACAGCAAGGTCTTTGTAGTCGAAAAGGAACAGGGCACACAGGAAAGAAACCCTCAGGAAAAGAAGCCTCAGGAAAAGAAGAAGAAATAGGTACCATGGTTACCACTGCAAAAGATATTCATACCCTTGAGGTCAAAAACCTCTTAAAGGTATACGGGAAAAGACAGGTTGTGAAACATGTAAGTCTTTCCGTCAGTACTGGCGAAATCGTTGGATTGCTTGGTCCCAACGGTGCGGGGAAGACGACGACGTTTTACATGGTGGTAGGTCTCATCAAACCGGAGGGAGGAGACATCCTGCTCGACAGCCACGATATGAGCAATCTGCCCATGTATATGAGAGCGCGGAAAGGCATAGGGTATCTGCCACAGGAGCCTTCGATCTTCAGAAAACTGACTGTAAGGCAGAACTTGGAGGCCGTCCTTGAGATCGCACAGTTTGCGGACGGGCCCCTGAGCAAGGGCGATATCAAGGAAGAGATAGACCGCCTTCTCTTAGAATTTAATCTTACTGAGTTCGCGGACAGGGATGGTTACAGGCTTTCCGGTGGCGAGAGAAGGCGCACCGAGATAGCTCGGGCGATTGCTGTCAGGCCGACCTTTATGTTGTTCGACGAGCCCTTTGCCGGCATCGATCCGATCGCGATTATTGAACTCAAGAAAATGCTTTCATACCTCAAGTCGAAAGGACTGGGCATTCTTATAACCGACCATAATGTGAGGGAGACCCTTTCGATTACCGATAGGGCCTATATTATCAGCAACGGCGCGGTCCTTGCTGAGGGCACGTCCGACGAGCTGGTCAACAACACGGCCGTAAAAGAGGCTTATCTGGGAGAGGAGTTCAGGCTCTAATGGCACTCGAAAACAGGCTGGACCTTAGACTCTCTCAAAAACTGGTGCTTACGCCGCAACTCCAGCAGGCGATCAAGCTTCTGCAGCTTCCCCAGCTCGAACTTGCCCAGGTGCTCAACCAGGAGTTGTCAGAGAATCCTTTTCTTGAAGAAATATACGAAGAGGTTGAGAGCGAGGTTGAAGCCGGACCCTCTCAGGAAGAGGAACCGCACAATGTTGAAAGCTCCGATGACGGGGAACTCTCAGTCGAAAATCTGACGAAATTCAGCGTCGACGACTATTTTGAGGAGAGGAGCAGCGACGGCCGGGATCTCGGCTATTTCAGCCCAGACTTCGAGGAAAAACCTTCATACGAGCTTTTTTATTCGCAGAAACCCGACCTCTATTCCCATCTGCTTTGGCAGCTGCGGCTCTGCAGTGCAGACGATAATGTAAGAAGATCTGCTGAGGTAGTGATCGGCAATCTTGACGACGACGGCTACTTGCGGGCCACTGAAGAAGAGCTTATTGCTGCTTCGGGAGATACGCCCGCCGCAATGGAGGACGCAATTGTTCTGGTTCAGAGTTTCGACCCCCCAGGTGTGGGCGCACGGGACCTCAAGGAGTGCCTATTGCTCCAGGTGAAGGCACTTGATCTCGGCGGAACGTTGGTCGATAAGATAATCATAAACAACCTTGAAGACCTACAGAAACATAAGTACGGCCAGGTCGCCCGCAATTACGGTTTGACCACCGAAGAGGTCATGGATGCTGTAAGGATCATCGAGAGGCTTGATCCGAGACCGGCCTCCAGTCTTTCGGGAAATGAAGCAGCATATGTCGCACCGGATGTTTCCATAGTCAGGACCGATGAAGGTTACCAGATCGTGCTGAATGACGAGGGGATGCCACGGCTGGGACTGAACGCCGCCTATCGGAAACTTCTCCAGAAAAAGGAAAACCTCAACAAGGAAGAGCGAACCTTTATGAGGGAGAAGCTCCGGCTGGCTATTGAACTGATAAAGAGTCTTGACCAGAGAAACCGTACTATCTATAAGGTCTCTGAGAGCATTTTGAAGTTTCAGCGGGAATTCTTTGACAGGGGGAGAGAGCTTCTCAAGCCTCTCAATCTGAAGGATGTTGCTCAGGACATTAATATGCACGAAAGTACCATAAGCAGGGTCACATCGAATAAGTTTCTCTCCTGCGAGCACGGAGTATACAGCTTCAGGTTTTTCTTCAGCAGCGCCCTTCGGTCTGGCAATGGAGAGGATGTTTCATCGACATCGGTAAAAGATATCATAAAGAAGATCGTCGCCTTAGAAGACCCGGCAAAGCCCTTGAGCGACAAGCTGATAGCCGACAAGCTCAGCGAGCATGGCATAAAAATCGCGCGCAGGACTGTTGCCAAGTATCGTGAAGAGCTTAAGATACCTCCTCAGAATATGAGGAAGAAGTACGATTAAAAAGGAGGCATTATGAACGTCATAGTAAACGGCAGACATCTTGAAATTACGCCTGCTCTTAAGAGCTATTCCGTTGAGAAAATGAGCAAATTCGAAAAATATCTTTCCAGCATTTCGGAAGCGGTGGTTACCCTCAGTGTGGAAAAATACCGGCACAAGGCCGAGGTCCTCATGAAGGTCAATGGGTATATGATCCAGGCTGAAAGCGTGACCGGGGAGATTTATTCCTCGATAGACGAAGTCGTAGAGAAACTGGAGAAGCAGGTTGTCAAATATAAGGAAAAGCTCCAGACGTTCAGGAAGTCTGATAAGAAGAACGTGGAGGATATTGCTGAGAAAGCAGGGACTACCGGCAATATTATCAAGTACAAAAAGTTCGAGATGAAGCCAATGAGCCCGGAAGAGGCAGTCGACCAGATGGACCTCCTCGACAAAAACTTCTTCATCTTTGCTAACCTCGCAAGCGGCGACATAAACGTAGTTTACCGCCGCGACGACGGGAATTACGGTCTCATCGAACCGGTTAAATAAGCGTCCCGCATGCCGGAAGACGGGAACAGTAGACTAGGGGTCGTTATCGTTAGTGGGCTTTCGGGCGCCGGCAAGACCGTCGCTTTGAGGGCCCTCGAAGATACCGGGTTCTTCTGTATCGATAACCTGCCGGTCACTCTCATCGAATCCTTCCTTTCTACAATAAAGTCGCGAGTCAATTCCCAAAATGTCGGCATCGGCGTGGACATCAGGGAGAAGACTTTCCTCGGTGAAGCATACCGTATCATTAGCTCCCTAAAAGAGCGGTATTCCATAGAGATACTCTTTCTTGAGGCTGAAAAGGAAGTGATGATCCGGAGGTTCAAAGAGACACGGCGGCCTCATCCGATGATCACGAGCAAGGTAGCGGCCGACATCGAAGAGGCCATCGATAAAGAGAAGAGCCAGCTGTCCATTCTTCGGGAAAGCGCGGACAAGATTGTAGATACATCTAATTACACCCCTCACCAGTTGAGGCAATTGATCATATCGTCCTATGGTCATACTGATTCTAAGAGGGGTCTGAATATAACCCTTATTTCATTCGGCTACAAGTTCGGTACCCCTCAAAGCGCCGACCTCCTCTTCGACGTCAGGTTTCTCCCAAATCCATTTTTTGTAACGGCACTTAGGCAGTTGAATGGTCTCGATAAAAAAGTCGCCGGATATGTCTTGGCAAGCCCCGATACGTGGGAACTGCTGACCAGGTTGAACAACCTGCTGGACTTCCTGATACCGCGGTATGTGAAGGAGGGCAGGTCCTATCTGATCGCAGGAGTTGGTTGTACCGGAGGCAAGCACCGGTCCCCTGCAATAGTGCAGGAACTGGCGAAAAATATCAAAAAGCACCATGGAATCGAAGTGGCGATTATCCACCGAGATATCGAGCTGTAAAGCCAACCTGAATCGTTTATTTTAATATTAAAAATTGTAATCGACGAAAATCTTGACTTGAAAAAGAGGCCTGTGGTAACTTCAAACGTTTTTGAAATAGAAACGACAACCATAACTGATAAAGAAGGTGGTATTATGCTGGAATTTCATTTGCGAGACTTTCTTATCCTGTTTGCAAATTTCGTAATCCTGTTCCTGGTGTTGAGGTGGCTGCTTTTCAAACCGCTTGCCCAGGTATTCAAGGAGCGAGAGGCTGCCACTACAGGTGCACTCCAAGATGCGAAGGACCTGACCGCGAAGAAGGAAAGCGCTATCACTGCCATGAACGCGGACATGATGGCAGCAAGGACAAAAGCAAAGGCCTCTCAAAACGTCTTACGGGACGAGGGGGTTGCTGGGCAGAAGGGAATGCTCTCGAAGGCTGAAGCTGAAGCGGTCCAGATGATCGAAAAAGCTAGAAAAGAGCTGCAGGACGAGTCCGGGAAGGCGAGGGCAGCACTGAAGGCAGATGTTGAGGCATTCTCAGATGAGATTGTCAGAAAGTTGGTGAAGATCTAATGAGAAACAGAACTCTAATCACAATATTAACCATTGCCGCATGCGCTTTTTTAATAGCAGTAGTTCCGACGCTGACTTTTGCCGCCGAAGAGGGTGAGCATGGCGCTTCCGTGATGAGCTGGGTATGGAAAATAGTCAATTTTGCCATACTGGTATTTGCCTTGGTCTATTTCCTTGCCAAGCCGATCAAGGAGCACTTGAGACTCAGGCGTGAGCTCATTGAAAAGAGCATCAAGGAGGGCCAGGAGGCCAAGGCACTTGCCGCTAAAGCACTTGCCGAGGTCCAAGAGAGGCTCAAACTCAAGGACAACGAAGTGGCCGCAATCATCTCATCTGCCGTCGAGTCCGGAGAGCGCGAGAAGGCCCGGCTGATCGAAGAGGGTGAGAAGCTGAAGGTTAAGATCATTGAGCAGGCAAAGACCAATATCGACTTCGAGGTTAAGAAGGCGAAGGAGGCAATACAGGCCGAGGCCGTTGATGCCTCGATCAAGCTGGCCGAAGAGAAAATAAAGGCCAGGATGACGCCACAAGAGCAGGAGCGTCTCTTGAAAGAATCCATCTCACTGATAGAGGGTAAAAATTGAAAAAGGTAACGGGAGTAAAGAAATACGCAAAGAAGTTTTTGGCGAACGTCGAAATGGCTGAAATCCCTCAGGCCATCGAGCAGATGGGNNGGCGCTTGCCTTCATTTCGGAAAAGATTAAGATTTCCGATAAGGTCGGCAAGTATCTGGGATATCTCTCCAATGAAAAGGTACTGGGCGGTCTGCCCGAGATCGTTTCTGCAATCAATGCACTCTACCTCGACATGAAGAAGCGCGCAAGGGCGATAGTGACCTCGCCAGTGCCGTTCAGCGGGGATTTTGAGAACCAGCTCAAGCAGTCGCTCAAGCAGGTCACCGGTCGTGATATCGATATGGAGTTCATCCTCGATCCGGCCCTTCTTGGAGGGGTCAGGATACGCATCGGCAGCACGATGTATGACAGCAGTATAAAAGGCCAGTTAAGGCTTTTAAGAGATAAGTTCATAGAGGGGTGAAAAGATGGAAATAAAAGTACAAGAGATCAGCGAGTACCTGAAGAAGCAGATTTCGGATTTCGAAAAGCGCGTCGATGTCAGCGAGGTTGGAGTTGTCACGAGCGTCGGTGACGGTATCGCGAGGGTTTACGGCCTTGATAACTGCATGGCCTCCGAACTCCTCGAATTCCCCAACGGCGTATACGGCATGGCGCTTAACCTTGAAGAAGACATGGTCGGTACCGTTCTTTTCGGTGAAGACACCCTTATCAAGGAAGGCGACGTCGTAAAGAGGACTGGCAGGATCATGTCGGTCCCGGTCGGTCCTGAGATGGTGGGACGTGTAGTTAATGCTATCGGCCAGCCGATAGACGGCAAAGGCCCCGTTAACACAAAGACGACCAGGATCGTCGACGTTGTTGCACCTGGTATCATCGACAGGTCTCCCGTCAACCAGCCTATGCAGACCGGAGTCAAGGCAGTCGATGCAATGATCCCGATCGGAAGGGGACAGAGAGAGCTCATCATCGGCGACCGTCAGACTGGTAAGACTGCAATCGGCCTCGACGCCATCATCAACCAGAAGGGCGGCGACGTCATTTGCATTTACGTTGCAATAGGCCAGAAGAGGGCCTCAGTCGCCAGGGTTGTGAAGACCCTTGAAGAATACGGCGCAATGGAACATACCATTGTCGTCTGCTCGACAGCCAGCGAGCCAGCCCCGCTTCAGTACATCGCGCCCTATACCGGATGCGCGATGGGAGAATATTTCAGGGACAGCGGCAAGCACGCACTCATTATTTACGATGATTTGAGCAAACAGGCCACCTCATATAGACAGCTCTCGCTGCTCCTCAGAAGACCCCCGGGACGTGAAGCATTCCCCGGCGACGTCTTCTATCTCCATTCAAGACTGTTGGAAAGGGCTGCAAAAGTCAGCGACGCGCTTGGTGGCGGCTCACTTACGGCATTGCCGATTATTGAAACTCAGGCCGGTGACGTCTCGGCGTACATCCCGACAAACGTCATATCGATCACGGACGGCCAGATATACCTTGAGCCTGACCTCTTCTACGCTGGCGTCAGACCCGCCGTCAACGTCGGACTGTCGGTCAGCCGCGTCGGCGGCGCCGCTCAGACAAAAGCTATGAAGCAAGTTGCGGGTACTCTGAGACTCGCCCTTGCCCAGTTCAGGGAATTGGCTGCATTCGCTCAGTTCGGCGCCGACCTGGATAAGTCAACGATGGCCCAGATTGAGAGAGGAAAGAGAATGGTCGAGCTTCTGAAGCAGGGCCAGTACGTACCGGTGACGATGGAAGATCAAGTCATCGCTATATTTACTGCAACAAACGGTCTGATGGATGACGTGTCTGTTGAGAACATCAGGAGATTCGAAGCGGAGCTGATTGCCTTCATGAAAGATAAAAAGGCCGATGTCCGCAAGGAAATCGCCGAGAAGAAGGCGATCGACGATGAGCTGAAGGCGAAGCTTGTAGCCGCGGTCGGGGAGTTTAAAAAAGGTTTCATAGCCTAGCCGGGGAAGGTGACGATAAATGCCTGGATTAAAGGAAATTAAAAGACGGATTACCTCCGTAAAGAGTACGAAGCAGATAACCAAGGCCATGAAGATGGTAGCTGCGGCGAAGTTCAGAAGGGCCGTGGGAAGAATTATTCAATTGAGGCCTTATGCCAGCAAGATGCATGCGGTCCTCAGCAGTATGGCAAAGAATGTCGAGAGCGGACATCCGCTCCTTGATGTGCGTATCCCAAAAAAGGTCGAGGTACTGGTATTCTCTTCCGACAGGGGATTGGCTGGAGGCTTTAACTCAAATATCATGAAGAACGCCGTCAAGATTATTAAAGATCTCCAGGCGGAGGGCAAAGAGGTAAGCGTCAGCACTGTCGGCAAGAAGGCCACGGAACTTTTCAAAAGGCGCAAGATCACTCCCAGGCAGTCATGGGTAGGTCTGTCTGGCAGGATCACTTACGAGCATGCCCAGCAGATCGCAACCGACATTATCGAGAATTATATCAACGAAACCTTCGACGAAGTGATTGTAATTTATACCGAATTCAAGTCCGCGGCCGTACAGAGCGTAATCATCCTTCGTCTCCTGCCGTTCAAGGAAGTCCGCCCGGCAGACGCACCGGCAGCATCAGAGGCATCGGCAGGGGAAGTCCTCTTCGAGCCTTCACAGGAAGTGGTCTTTGAAAGGTTGCTCCCGAAGAATATCGAGATACAGATATATAGGTCACTGTTGGACTCCCAGGCATCGGAAGAGGCCGCGCGTATGGCTGCCATGGAAAACGCGACCAAGAGCGCAGACGATATGATCAAGAGGCTTACACTCCAGTACAACAAGGCGAGACAGGCTTCAATTACAAAAGAGCTTATGGATATCGTCGGCGGC
>PMYY01000041.1 GCA_003170655.1 Nitrospiraceae bacterium | reverse complement strand
CGGCTCACGTAGCAATGCCATAACAATCCGCAATGCGTGATCATCGAGTCTTGCCTCCCACGGTAGCTTCCGCACCCGTGGTACTTCGCTCTATGCTGGTCTTCTTTATAAGCAGCGATTGAGCATTTGATTTCGCCCTTATTTTCGGGAATGTGTCTCTCTACATGCCGGGTTTAGATTGCCAGAGTCCAAAAGCTGCACCCGTCGGATCTATAATCATACTTAACCAACCCATACCTGGAACTTCCGTGACATCCTTAGCAATAGCAGCTCCAAGTGACTTCGCTTTCTTTGTTGATACTGCTACGTCGTCTACCAGTATGTATGGAAGCCAGTTGTCGGGGTTGCCCGGCATAGGGTTCTTCATTATTCCTCCGCCCGTTCCTTCTCCGACTTTGATTATTGTATAATCCATGCTTGGAACTTCTTCCATTTTCCAGTCAAACATACTTGCGTAGAATTTTTTCGACTTATCCAAGTCTTTAGTCTGCAATTCGATGTGAACAAACGGATTTGCCATGTTACTCCTCCTTAAGATCTTTCTAGTTCAGATTTTAATCAAATAAACGCCTTCCGGCAAGTTTACATAAAAAGCAGCGTAAAGCCTCGCCTTATAGGTGGGGAGGATCTCGATCAAAGAATGGAATATCCGCTTTTATGCCATGTGTTCATCAACGTTTTTCCTTTATTATGAAATGCTCCTCTCTTTCCTTGACAATCAGAATCCCCTTCCTTTATCGTTTAATTTAATTCCGATAAGCAGAGGGAGCTATAATGGGCAATATAAAAATAGGCATAATCGGCGGGTCGGGCATGGACGATCCCCGTCTCATGAAGAACATAAAAGAAAAGACCATTAAAACACCTTATGGCAAGCCTTCATCTGCGCTGACCACAGGCAAGATCGACGGCATTGATGTAGTGATACTTGCACGTCATGGCAAGAACCACTCCATATATCCTACAGGCGTCAACTTCAGGGCAAATCTCCATGCCCTAAAAAAAGAGGGCTGCACTCATATCCTCGCAACTACAGCGGTAGGATCGCTCAGAAGGAAAATCAAACCGGGTGATCTGGTATTCGTTGATCAGTTTATCGATTTCACCAAACACAGGACCTTGACCTTTCACGAAAAAAAGGTCGTCCACACTCCGATGGCCGAACCCTTCTGTGCCGACCTCAGGTCGCTTCTCGTAAAATCAGCCAAGGAGTTGGACCTACGCCATCACGTTAAAGGCACTGTTATTACCATAGAAGGTCCCCGTTTTTCTACGAAGGCTGAATCCCACATGTTCAGAATGTTCGGGGCTGATGTTATTAATATGTCTACCGTGCCTGAAGTGATTCTGGCGCGTGAACTTGGCATATGTTATCAGTCTATAGCGATGTCCACGGATTATGACTGCTGGAAGGAAGGGGAAGAACCGGTAACATGGGACATGATACTCTCGATCATGAATAAGAATGCCGACAATGTGAAGGCCTTGCTCCTAAATACCATCCCAAAGATCAAAGATACAGAATGTTTTTTGCGTGTAATAGGAGGGTAGATGCCGATAAAATCAAGAATAAGGACCATCCCCGATCATCCCAAGAAGGGAATTCTGTTCAGGGACATTACGACGCTGATAAAAGACCCGGTCGGCTTCAGGCTGGTAATAGATGCATTCACTCAGCACTTCAGGAAGTGTGTTGATGAATTCGATATCATCGTGGGCATAGAGTCCAGGGGATTCATTATCGGAGGCGCCCTGGCCTACACTCTCGGCAAGGGGTTTGTACCTGTGCGGAAAAAGGGTAAACTTCCGGCCGAGACCATCAGCCACGAATACGAGCTCGAATACGGCACCGACACTATAGAGATGCATAAAGATGCCCTAAAGAAAGGCGACCGCGTGCTGCTGGTTGACGACCTTCTTGCTACCGGTGGCACCGCCCTCGCTTCGGCCACCCTTATAGAAAAGCTTGGCGGCAAGGTAGTCGAGATGGCTTTCATCGTTGACCTCCCGGATGTCGGCGGCTCGAAACGTCTGCTCGACAAGGGATATAAGATATTTTATCTGACAGATTTCGAGGGCGACTAAAGGCCTGCCTAAAGTGCAAAAAGCAGATTACATTATTTGCGGTCAATATGTCCTCACAATGGATGCAGGGCTCACAACCCTACGGCAAGGGGCCGTTGCGGTCCAGGGACATGCCATTGTCGATGTCGGAAAATCGAAAGATCTATTGCGTATATATCCAGATGCAAGGGTGATCGCCGAGGAGAACAAGGTTCTACTTCCAGGCCTAATCAATACGCACTCTCACGCAGCGATGGTATATTTCAGAGGCCTGGCTGACGACCTGCCTCTCAGGGAATGGCTCGAAAAGCATATCTGGCCTGCTGAGTCCAAGTGGCTCTCTACCGAATTTGTTAACGATGCAACCGAGCTTGCATGTCTCGAAATGCTTAAAGCAGGTATAACCACTTACAATGACATGTACTTTTTCGGAGATAGCTCTGCCAGGGCAACCAGGTCTCTGGGCATGAGGGCTTGTCTCGGAGCCGGAATAATCGACTTCCCTACTGTGGCGGCCTCTACCCTGGATGAGTATCTTGCCAATGCCGAAAGGTTCATCGGCAATTGGAAGGGAGACGACATGATCTTCCCATGCGTTGCGCCACATGGCGCGCATACATGCGGCCCGGAAACATTGAGGCGATCAAAGAAACTGGCGGAGCGTCTCGATGTTAAGCTGCACATGCATCTTTCGGAAACCCGATGGGAGGTCGAAGAGATCATATCGAGGCATGGCAAGCGGCCTGTCGAATATCTCGACTCAATCGGGTTTCTTGACGATAGGGTCATTGCTGCTCACTGCGTTCATATCGACGATACCGAAATCGGTCTGCTTTCAAAGAGATCGGTATCAGTATCTCACTGTATAGAGAGCAATCTTAAACTTGCCTCGGGCATCGCACCCGTACCGCAAATGATCAGGGCAGGCATAACCGTATCCCTCGGAACGGACG
>PMYY01000140.1 GCA_003170655.1 Nitrospiraceae bacterium | reverse complement strand
CTATCTCGATAAAACTCAGGTGGTTGAATTTGCTTATAAATTACGCAACTAACCTGATGAGAGTCCACGATGTCATGGCACGTTTTATCGTCCACGATGTCGTGGCACTCATCACCTAATAATCGTTCTCGAAGCAGGTGCCCGACAATTGGACCGGGACCCTTTCCCGGTGACGGTCTGGCATGCCGCGCAGGTTACTGAACTTGCGTATTTGCCGTCGGGGCTGAATTGCAGGGCCTGCTCATGCGACGTGAAATCGACTGTCTTGGGCCTGCACACTATTGTTCGGTGGAATGATGCAGCAATAAGAAACATCGAAGCCGACGCAGTGTATGTCTAGTTCATAATTGGTGAAAATATTGTACGGGTTTCGTGGGTTATAAACTATAAGCTCATTCCCGGCGAAAGCTTCTATCTTTGCAGGCTTTACTGGTTCGAGCAGGCTTAAAGTAAATGGAGGGCTTCCATCGTCTGTCTCCTGATCGGATATAGCATTGGTCGAGAACATAACTAATCCAGGCATCGCCAGTAAGATCAGGAATAACCTGTAAATCTTTTCATGAAACCGTCCTCCTATCTCTTTTTTGAGAACCCGGCAACCTTAATTCAATTCTAACCATATTCCGTTCCGAAGCTTGGAATTCATTTGCCTTAAGCTTAGGGAACGAGGTCGATGAACCGGCTCCCGTTTGCGTATCCTTTTAAGAAAGGTATAAAATTAAGCATTGAGCTAGAAAGGTTTTTCAAAAGCCGAGGCTCCAAGGTCTGAAATGATGTATGTTTGACGAAAAATTTTCAAGATTGATCAAGCAAGGCTTCCTGTCCGAAAAAGAATTGCTTGATATAATAGCCGCATCGACCGCCGCCGGCAAATATCCCGAAGATCTTTTGTTGTCAAAAGGCATTCCAAAGCATGAAATACTGTTCTGCCTGACCGAATATTACGGCCATCCTTTCGTTGAATACGATGAAGATATTATGGTCTCTTCAAAAATTGTGAAGATGATGGACCTCGAAAGGATGAAACAGGCCCTATGGATCCCCCTCTATTTCGAAGGCGACCAGGCTGAGGTCATTGCCTGCAATCCCGACGCTTCCTGTGCTGAGGAAATAAAAGGGACCCTTAATGTCAAGAAAGTCAGTTTCCTTGTAGCTCTCCCCTCAGACGTTATCAGGATAATTGAGAACAACCTTGACCTGAATCCGAATTTCTGTGTTTCCGGTGCCAGGACATCTCTCGCCATGGTCCGGATATTCCTTGCAGAAAGACGATCCTTGCTCGCCAGTTATAGGACGTCCTTGGCAAAGGGGCGAACCGGACTCGCCTTCATGAGGACGGGGATTTCCTTCATTATTATTTCGATCGTACTATTTAGGTTGTTCGGCATTGGATACTCAAACATCTTCGAAGCGGCACTCTTTTTGGCAGGGATATTGATAACCATCGACGGGGTTAACTGGTATTTGCCGGCAAGGAAGACAGGCAAGAAAGTGTTGGACTGCGCAACGACGTGTCCCACAGGAGGCGCAACGGTCCTCGAAATGTCTAATCCCGGGAATAGTCCCTGCTTTACACGCAGTGGGTCGGTGGAAGGGGCCGGTGAACTACGCGCTAAATGGTGCACCCTGTCGCCGGTGATGCGGCGGCGATTTTTGGCAAGTGACAGGACCGACCTGTCGGAGGAGCGGACGACCCTTGCATGCCACAGGACACTGATGGCCAGGGGACGGAACGGACTCGCGTTTACGCGAACCGGTATTGCATTTATTGGACTCGGTATTGTAATGCTGAAGCAATTCCCGGCAAGCGACTGGACTCTGTTCGACATCGTTCTGATTTCGATCGGCATGCTGATGGCATTGGAGGGAGTCTATTGGTATTTACCGGGACGACGGTCCGGAATCACATGCATTAAATCCCTGACGAAAACACAAGAGAATAAAAACATTTGGGACATATTTTTCCCGCCTTCACACAAACGAAAGGGTTTTGAATCCATTCGTGCACATGTGCCTCCTGTCAGGCGGTCTTTTGCCCGCGGAATCTGGGCCACTACAGGACTTGCCCTTGAGAGGACGATGCTGGCCGACAGGCGCAATGTTATGGCAAGACTGAGGACTATAATGGCAAGGGCGCGAACCGGACTGGCATTTATCAATACTGGAGCCAGCGTAGCGGCGGTTGGTATTGGGTTGCTGTCTTATTATGGACCGGAGGCGGTTTCCTGGACTCTTTTCGACGGGATTCTTATTGCAACGGGTCTCCTGCTAATTGCCGACGGACTATATTGGTATATCCCAGCTGAGAAAACACGCAGACAATTCCCGTATTGCTTTAGAGGAATGGAGATTATTATACCGGATTACGGTAGACCTGCCGGCGACTGGAAAAGGGTGACGATTGAAGATGAAGACTTCTGATAAGACTGAGGAGAAATTTCTCATCCTGTTGGATTATTCGGTCCTGACACCGAATAGGCTAACTTATGCTATAAACTCTGCCGAGGCGAGGGCGGTCGACCTCGAAACCGTCCTTATCAGAGAATACGGGGTTTCCCGCCATGCGCTCATACACGCCTTTGCCGACTATTATCAATGTCCTTATGTGGAATACGATGAAAGAATGCCCATACCGCCTGAGCTTCTCAAGGGACTGGATGGCGACAGGCTTTCCATAAGTCATTGGTTCCCGATAGCTCAGGAAGGCAACAAGATAATAATTGCGGCTAACGACCCTGAAAATCCTCTGGTCCTGAGTGAAGCGAGAAAATATTTCAGCTCGGAAGAATACGAGGTCTGGTTTGCACTTCGGGAGGACATTCGATGGTTCATAAAAGACTTTCTGCATGCCAACCCCGGACGTCTCGCCGGGACAGAACGGACCGGTCTCGCTCTGTGGCGAAACACCATGGCCCAGTGGAGAACGAAGCTTGCCTGTTACAGGACCGATCTTGCAAAAGGCAGGACAAGCCTGACTGTGCTTAGATGGGGCCTTGCAGTGATTGCCTTGTCGGATGTGCTCATACATTTTCGTAAGCCTGGAACGTTCCTATCCGTTTATTGGTTAACTGTAGGGATCGGCCTTGTTATGGCGGTGTTCGGCTTGGTGGGTTATTTGAAGGTCAGGAAAATGAGGATGAAACCGCCGGGTAATCAGTCATTGGTACAGGAAACAGCTGCAACCATTTATTTCCTTGAAAATTATCATTTCATAGAAGATACCGGGGTGAATACCCCTACGAAAGGGACTATGCTGGCGCGCCTGGGAGATTTTCTTGCTAATCATTGCACAATACTTTATCCGAAACCGGCGAGCAAGATGCGCACCCAGCTTACACGCGAAAAGAGTGTCCTGGCAGCGCAGCGGACGGTTGCTGCCTGTTACAGAACAATATATGCCAGGGCAAGAACCGGCCTTGCCTTCATCCGGACGGGAGTGTCTTTTTCGAGCCTGGGGCTTGTTCTTATGAAATATTTCGCATTCAGCTTTTTGGCCGTAATCGATATAATGCTTATAGCGGCTGGAGTCTTGATGATAGTGGACGGCGCATTGTGGTACTTGCCGGTAAGAAAGGAGCAATCCGAGATGCCGAGATGCCCAGTTCCGGAGTAAGAACACTGAATGAAGATCGAACATAAAATCCTATATTCATATTTTTTCAACGTAGCGTTTATTGTACTGATCGGCATCTTCGCTCTGCAGAACATGAACCAGGTCCTTGCAAAGCTAAGGTTTGTTGAGATATCTGATGACCTTAATGCATCCTTTCTCGAAATGCGGATTTCCGAAAAAAACTATCTCCTCTACAGGGACGAGAAATGGATCGCCAATATCCATGAGAACATAAACGATTCCATGAAGGCCATCGAAGCTACTAAGGACGACATAAGCCGTGTCATCGGAGAGAACAACCTCCAATTGCTCAGGTCATATCTTGATGAATATTCCAAAGTCATAGATGAGATTGATAAGTCCGGAGGCAAGGACCCCCGCCTGGAAACGGAACTGAGGACCGTAGGCGGAAAATTGAGGGATTTCTTCAGGAACAAGACGCAGCTTGAGAGGCAGAAAGTCAACGACATCATCTCAAATGCAAAGAGTGTTCTTTTTATCTCATTCCTGTGCATACTGTTCCTGGCCGTGGTGCTGGGGAGAATTGTCTCTAAAAAGATCGTGGTTTCGCTCAGGGAGATCGAGGGACTTGCATTGTCCATAGCGGAAGGGAATTTCAGGAAGATAGAAGATGTGACATCGAAGGATGAGTTAGGGTCTGTAATCCTCGCTATAAACCGCATGTCGGAAGAACTGGAGGACAGGGGCGAAGAGATTATCCAGGCAAAAAAACTTGCCTCCCTCGGCGTCCTGACAGCCGGAGTGGCGCACGAGCTGATCAATCCGCTTAACAATATTTCGATGATCACCCAGAATTCGCTTGAATTATACGATTACATGAGCAAAGAAAAGAGGCTGGCACTATTGAACAGAGTCGCCGAAGAAACCAAAAGGATGGAAGAGGTAGTAAGGAACCTTTTGGACTTTTCCAAAGCCAGGGAGGCCAAATTAAGGGAGGCGAACATAAACGACATAGTACGAAAATCTATGCAACTCATGGAGAATACGTTGGAGTTGTCGAATATCGAGCTGATCCTGAAGTTCGAACGAAACCTTCCCCGCGTTCGCGTCGACGAGCACCAGATTGAACAGGTCATGGTGAACTTAATAGTAAATGCATCGCAGGCGATGACACCTGGCGGCAAGCTTTCCATTGAGACAAAGAAAGGTGACGAAGACAAGGTGTATATTTATGTGAAGGATACGGGCCAAGGAATTCCTCCTGAATATCTGCCGAATATTTTCGACCCGTTTTTCAGCACGAAGAGCAGCGGCACCGGGCTTGGATTGTCGGTAAGTTACGGAATAATAAAAAATCATAAGGGAAATATCTGGGTTGAAAGCACTGTCGGAGTCGGCACGACCTTCACTATAGAGTTGCCTGCATACGGAAGAACAAAGGAGGTTAAAGATGAGCAATAAAATCATGGTTGTCGATGACGAAAAGATCGTGGTCGATATGGCAAAGATGGCTCTGGAACATGATGGGTATGTTGTGGAGACCTTCCTGAGCGGAGAGTCGGCACTGGCAAGGCTCAAAGAAGAAACATTCGACGTGGTCGTTACCGACTTCAAGATGAAAGGCATCGATGGCATGGAGGTCCTCAGGACGGTAAAGGAACAATACCCAAAGACCAAGGTCATCATGATTACGGCTTTTGCCAATCTGGATACCGCCATAGAAGCACTCCGAGGAGATGTCTTCGACTTTTTCCCAAAGCCTGTCAAGATCAAGGAACTTAAAGCATCCATAGAACGGGCGCTGGAGAAATAGCAGATATGGGCAAGAGTTTAGAAGGAGTTTTACGCTCCCTGCAAAAGAAGATGAAGAGGGCTGTTTCCCCTTCACCGCCTTTCAGGGACCTGTTCAATAAATTCAGGGAAGTGCTTGCAAGCCACAATAAGGCAGTGGAGATGATTGCGGACATGGGTGAGAAACTCAGCGGTGAATACCTGTTCGACACCAACTATATCGAGAATGCATACGCCGAGCTATCCACCGCTGTCTGGGATTCAATAAAGAGCTTCGACTCCTTCACCCGCAGCAAGTATCCCAATCTTATGGATGCGTTCATCCGGATCGACAACAGGATCAGCGACATGCTGTCCAATTCGGCCTCCACTTCCGGCGAAGTGATAGTTTTTCGGGAAGATACTTTATGGGATATGTACTATGAGGTGGGCGGCAAGAATGCAGGACTCGCAGAAGTCGCCAACATCCTCAAGCTCGATGTCCCGGAAAGCTTCTTCATAACTACGCTTGCATTCGATGAATTCATCGCGTTCAACGGACTCAGAGAGAGGGCCGGGGCACTGATGAAGACCGACAGCGTTTCGGAGAACGATTTCGCTGTGCTTCGCAATGCGATCATCGGCAGCAAGATTCCCCCATCCCTGGATGAGGTTTTCGACAAGGCCATCAAAAAGATGAGGACGAAATGCGGGGCGTTATGCTCAGTCGCCGTCAGAAGCAGCGCGGAAGAGGAGGATGGAAGACTTTCATTCGCCGGTCAATTTGATACGGTGCTCAATGTGCCACTGGAAAGCAGAGCGATCAAAGAGGCTTATAAAAAGGTGGTCGCCAGCCTCTTCTCGCTTCATTCAATTGCTTACCAGAGACGCTTCCGATACGACGCGGGGAAAATGAAAATGGCAGTCGGATGCGTGGCCATGGTCGATGCCGTCTCCAGCGGAGTAGTGTATTCTGTCGATCCGAGCGGAAAGAAAGAGAACACGTTGATCAGTGCGAATTGGGGCCTCGGAAAGACCGTTGTCGATGGACTCGTGGAGGCTGATATTTACAGGGTCAAAAAGGGACAGGTGCCGCAAATTCTCGGTACCCGGTGTGGCAAGAAGGAGACTATGACGGTAGTACTCCCCGATGGGGGAGTTGACTCCATTCACACACCCAGTGATTTGAGAGGAAGACAGGTTCTTGATCCGGATGCCATAGTGGAACTGACCATGATGGCTCAGTCGCTCGAAAAGCATTTCAGAACCCCCCAGGACATCGAATGGGCAATTGACAGGAATGGACGCATATTCATCCTGCAGTCGAGGGAGCTGAGACTGGGAGAGGACGAGCGCCACAAGTGCGCCTCGGTCCTCAAATCCCTTGTATCGAAACCGGTGTTGATCAGAAATAAAGGCATTGCGGTCCAGAAGGGCATCGGAAGCGGTACGGTCTTCATTGTAAAGACGCCGGAAGATATAAAAGATGTACCGAAAGGCGCTATCCTTGTTTCAAAGCGCGACTTCTCTGTCTTTGTGCGACTCATGAATGATGTATCCGCGATTATCACGGATATCGGAACCCCAACCAGCCATATGGCTTCGCTTTCGAGAGAGTTCAGGATTCCGACAATTGTAAACACGGACGATGCTACCCAGATTCTACGGAACGGGATGGGAATCACAGTTAGCATCAACGATGAAGGAAGTACGGTATACGAGGGGCTGATTGACGACTTGCAAGGCTGCAGTGATGAAAACGCAGCGAGCGTTACGGAGGGTCACGAATACCTGAGGAAAAGATATGTGCTGAGACATATTTCCCCGCTCAACCTGATTGAACCGCTTCACGATAAATTTCAACCCGAAGAGTGCAAGACCATGCACGACATCCTTAGATTCATACACGAGAAATCGATTATGGAACTCGTGGATTGCGCCCGGCATCAGAAGGCGAGTCTCAGGGGGTATACTGCTGTGGCACTGGATCTGCCTATCCCTGCGAGCATCGTACTTATAGATATGGGAGGTGGACTTGAGAAGGTGAGGTCTAACACGAAAAATGATGCAAAGAAGACCGCAACGGCTGTCGAAATAGCGTCTATACCGCTCAAGGCGATTCTCGGAGGAATGATTTACCCGGGAGCCTGGCACAACGAGGCGGTCCCACTGCGGATGAAAGATTTTTTCATGAGCATGACTAGAATGCCCGACATCCACTCGGTGAGCATGAGCTCCCCCATCCAGAATGTTGCAGTTGCTTCTAGGGAGTACGTCAACCTCAGTCTCAAGTTCGGGTATCACTTCAATATAGTGGATTGTTACTGCAGCGAGAACCCCAGGAATAATCATGTCTATTTCCGTTTTTCCGGAGGTGCTACCGATCTGGTGCAACGCTCCAGACGGGTACAATTCATAGCATCAATATTGAAGGAGCATGGGTTTACTATCTGGACGACCGGGGACCTACTCATAGCCCGGCTTGCCAATGTCGGCAGGGTCCGGATGGAAGAGGTCCTCGACCAGCTCGGAAGACTCATCGCCTTCGTGAGAAAGCTAGATGCCCTGTTGCGTGACGATACGGCCATTGCATATTATGCACAGAGGTTCAAAGAGGGTAACTACGAGCTGATGGAAGGTGGCGGAAAGGGATAGGAGCGAATTTCCACAATTATTTTCATCCTCGATGTTTTTCCTTGCCGGTACTATTCGATGTAGCTGATCAGCTTCAAAAACATCACAAATATAATCACTTATATCCGGTTGCGGGCTTTGATTTTATGTAGGCTTTGGGTTAGAATATAATCTGCTTTTTTTCGCTAGAGATCTTGTTACGAGGACATTGAACAGTTCTTTCGTATTGGAGACGATAGGGCGCTAGAAGTATGAATGGTTAACGGTCTGGAAAAAGGAGGGATTATGAAAAAAAGGGTTAAACTGATCTTCCCCCAGCATCTTGTCAGAGAACCGATAATCTTCACAATGGCGAGGAATTATAACGTTATGCCCAATATCAGAAGGGCGCGAGTTACCGACACGGTAGGCGAAATGGTTCTGGAACTCGAAGGTGAGCAGGAGGACCTGGAGAAAGGCCTGAAAGCGCTGAGAAGCCAGGGTGTCGAAGTTGAGTTTATCGAAACGGACGCAGTAGAGTAGCAGAATTGCGGCGTTGATAAATCCGAATTTGACGATAGTCGGAAAGGTAATGGAAAAGATCACATGAAATATGTTGTCATCATTGGTGACGGTATGGCCGACAGGCCTATCGATGAAATAGGCGGTTTAACGGTCCTCCAGAAGGCGGTGACGCCTAACTTGGACCGGCTTGCGGTTAAAGGCACTGTCGGTATGGTCAGGACTATACCGGCGGGAATGACTCCCGGCTCGGACGTGGCAAACCTGAGCATAATGGGTTACGATCCGGCCGCATATTATACGGGACGAGCCCCGCTCGAGGCTGCGAGCATGGGGATAGAACTCGGCGAAGACGATGTGGCCTTTCGCTGCAACCTCGTTACACTCGAGGGCGGTGGCTCTGGTTCGCCAACTATAATGAAAGACCACAGCAGCGGCCACATTACGAGCGAGGAAGGCCGCGAGCTGATCTCGGCGATAAGCGCCGAATTGAAGAGTGATCATGTTGCGTTTTATCCGGGGGTGAGCTACCGGCATCTTATGGTATGGAACAACGGCAGTGTGAAGACCCATTGCACACCTCCCCATGATATCCTCGACAGGCCGATTGCGGATTATCTTCCTTCGGGAGACGGAAGCAAGTTACTGAATGAACTTATGGTGCGGTCAGTAAAGATTCTCGCGAGTCATCCCGTCAATGAAAAAAGGCGGTCCGCCGGAAAGAGGCCTGCCAGCAGCATATGGCTTTGGGGCCAGGGAAAGAAGCCTTCACTCCCGACATATCGCGACAAATACGGAATCACCGGCTCACTGATATCCGCCGTTGACCTTACAAAAGGGCTGGGTGTTTGTGCGGGCCTCAGGATAATTAACGTCCCCGGCGCTACAGGATGGATTGACACGAATTATGCGGGTAAGGCTGATTATGCGGTGAATGCTCTTAACGACGCCGATTTCGTATATATCCATCTAGAGGCCCCGGACGAGGCGGGGCACGCAGGAAACCTTGAATACAAGATCAAGGCTGTGGAAGATCTCGATGCTCTCGTAATAGGCCCTGTTCTTGAGAAGGTTAAAGAGCGGTTCGGCGAAGTCAGGCTGCTCGTAATGCCCGACCATGCCACGCCGGTAAAGGAGAGGACGCATACTAGCGAACCTGTGCCCTTCATAATCTATGACAGCCGCGTAGAACACGCAAATGCCGGAGCAACTTACGACGAATCCATTGCAACCCGCAATGGCATCATGATTGTGGATAAGGGACATACTCTGATGGATTACTTCATCAAGGAGGCAGTTGAATAAATGCTTATCGTGCAAAAATACGGAGGCACATCGGTAGGCAACCCAGACCGTATCAAGGCCGTTGCAACGAGGGTGGTCGCTACTGTGCGTCAAGGCCATAAGGTTGTGGTTATAGTTTCTGCCATGTCGGGCGAGACTGATAAACTTATCAGGTACGCCGGCCAGGTTTCTTCTAATCCGACTGAGAGGGAGATGGACCTTCTCCTGTCGTCGGGAGAGAGAATTACGACCGCCCTTACTTCCATGGCAATTTCGGAGTTGGGGCAGAAGGCCATTGCCTTCACAGGCCGGCAGGCCGGTATTATTACAGACGCTGTCTATACCAAGGCAAAGATCGAGAGAATCGATGCGGATAAAGTTAATAAGGCACTTGATAACGGATATGCGGTAGTCATAGCAGGGTTCCAGGGTGTAACTGAAGACGATGAAATAACGACACTCGGCAGGGGAGGCTCCGATCTTTCGGCTGTTGCTGTTGCTGCGGCACTGAACGCAGATCTATGTGAAATATACACTGACGTGGACGGCGTGTATACGACCGACCCAAATATTGTGCCGGAGGCCAGGAAGCTGGAAAAAATTTCGTACGAAGAGATGCTCGAACTGGCAAGCTTGGGAGCAAAGGTCCTTCAGACCCGGTCCGTGGAGTTTGCGATGAACTATAACGTCCCAGTGGTAGTCCGTTCCAGTTTCAATAATAATCCGGGTACGCTTGTTACCAAGGAGGATCAGGATATGGAAAAGGTTGTGGTCGCTGGAGTTGCTTACGATAAAAACCAGGCGAAGCTTACCGTCATGCATGTTCCGGACAAGCCGGGTATCGCAGCCAGGCTTTTTAATACGATCGCCGAGGCTAATATTGTAGTTGATGTTATAGTCCAGAATGTTAGCGCAGACGGGCTTTCGGCAGACATATCCTTTACAGTTCCCAAGACCGACAGCAGGAGGGCATTAGAACTTGCACAGAGGCTTGCCGACGATCTCGGAGCGAAAGGTGTTGACGTCAGGGACGACCTTGCCAAGATCTCTATAGTGGGCGTCGGCATGAGGACGCATTCGGGCGTGGCGGCTCAGATGTTCGGCACCCTCTCGAAACATGGGGTAAATATCATGGCGATTAGCACTTCTGAGATAAAGGTTTCGTGTCTTATAGAAGCCAAGTATACGGAACTCGCGGTACGGGTCCTGCACGAAGAGTTCGGGCTCAATAAACATAATTGAGGGTTAATGCGCAGGATAGAGATATATGATACGACACTGAGAGACGGCGCCCAGGCCGAAGATATATCGTTTTCGGTTGAGGACAAGCTCAGAATAACCGAGAAGCTGGACGACTTCGGGGTGCATTATATCGAAGGCGGGATGCCGGGCTCCAACCCCAGGGATGTCGAATATTTCAGGAGGGTTAGGAAGCTGCCGCTTTCCAACGCGTTATTGGTGGCATTCGGCAGCACGCATAGCCCGAAACATAAAGCTAAAGACGATCCCGGTCTCAAATGCCTGATAGAGTCGAAGGCTAAGGCTCTGACCATCTTCGGCAAGACCTGGGATTTTCATGTGAAGGAGGCCCTCAAGATTTCGCTCGACGCGAACCTAGGGATCGTCCACGACTCGATCGCCTATTTGAAGAAGAATGTCGAAAAGGTTTTCTTTGATGCGGAACATTTTTTCGACGGGTACAAAGATAACCCTGGATATGCGATTAAATGTCTGCTGGCAGCAGAAAAGGGCGGTGCCGACTGTATCGTTCTCTGCGATACCAACGGCGGGTCTTTGACCCATGAGGTGGTTGAGATAGTGAGGGAGGTCGCACGGAAACTCAAAAAGCCGTTTGGCATTCATACCCACAACGATGCCGACTGCGCTGTCGCTAATTCTATAGCTGCTGTCGAAAACGGCGCGGTCCAGGTGCAGGGCACTATCAACGGTCTCGGCGAGCGCTGCGGCAACGCCAACCTGATCTCAGTCATCCCGAACCTGCAGCTCAAACTCGGCTACCATTGCCTCTCGGATGATCAGCTAGTGCGCCTGCGCGAGGTCTCTCGGTATGTGAACGAAATTTCTAATATTAGGCATTTCAAGAGACAGCCCTTTGCCGGAGACAGCGCGTTTGCGCATAAGGGCGGCATACATGTAAGCGCAATCAGGCGCAGGCCGGAGACCTATGAACACATAAGACCCGAGCTTGTCGGAAATTCCCAGAGGGTGCTCATCTCCGATCTTGCAGGCAGAAGCAACGTGCTGAGGAAGGCCGAAGAGTTCAAGATCCACCTGACTTCTGATTCTCCCGAATTGCAAGCGATCATCGATGAACTAAAGGTGCTTGAGCATCAGGGATTTCAATTCGAAGGTGCGGAGGCTTCTTTCGAGCTTCTCCTCAAGAAAGCGCTCGGTCTTCACCGGAGATTTTTCGACCTGATCGGCTTCAGGGTCATCATCGAGAAGCGGAAGGAAAACGAAGATCCCATGAGCGAGGCAACTATCATGGTGAAGGTCGGGAAACACGTGGAGCATACAGCGGCTACCGGACAAGGCCCGGTTAATGCGCTCGACAATGCACTGCGCAAGGCTCTCGAAAAGTTCTATCCGGAACTGAGGAGCGTGAAGCTTCAGGACTATAAGGTGCGTGTGCTTACTGCGGGCAAGGGTACATCTGCCAAGGTCCGCGTTCTCGTAGAGAGCGGAGACGAGGAAGCCAGATGGGGGACGGTCGGCGTTTCGGAGAATATAATAGAGGCGTCATGGCAGGCACTTGTGGACAGCATCGAGTACAAACTCCTTAAGGAGAAAGGCTGAAGAGGATGGAAGAAACCGGAGTTGTAAAGAGAGTCGATGGTCCGAAAGCTTTTGTCACGGTAAGGAGACAGAGCGCTTGTGATGCCTGCGCTTCGGGTTCTGCCTGTAAAGTCTCGGAGAGCGGAGCTGAAATAGAGGCTTTCAACGCTGTCCACGCCGAGGTTGGCGACACGGTGAAGATAGCATTCAAAGCCTTCACTTATTTGAAGGGTACTCTCCTGATCTACGGGATACCTGCTCTTGCACTGGTCGTCGGCACCGTCGTCGGCAAGGAATACCTGAGCATTTTTTTTCCTGAGAGTGATCCTGATATGTTGTCAGCACTTTCCGGGTTCGGTTTCATGATAGCATCATTTTTAGTTGTTAAACTTCTTATCAGTAAGTTCGAGAAGAAGAAAGAATTGGTCCCGGTCATCGAAGAGATTATCAGCAAGAGGTAGGGGCTGCGGCATGCCGTTCCCCTGCTTAAATATATCGAGGGGGTAGTCTATGACCAAGCTTGATGCAGGACACATCAGAAACGTAGCTATCGTTGCACACAGTGGAGCCGGGAAAACGTCGTTGTCTGAAGCCATTCTGTTCAACGCGGGCGCCATTGACAGAGCCGGTACTGTGGAAGGCGGCAATACCACGATGGATTTTGAGCCGGAGGAAACCGATCGCAAGATCAGCGTCACGTCCGCTGTTGCTTACTGCGATTGGAACGATACACGTCTCAATCTCATCGACACCCCTGGATTCATCAATTTTATTGAAGATACCAGGGGATGTCTGCGCGTTGCCGACGGGGCAGTCGTAATTGTCAGTGCAATATCTGGTGTCAAGGCAGAGACCGAAAAGATCTGGAGGTATGCCTGCGAGTTCGAGGTGCCAAGGATCGTCTTTGTGAACAAGCTCGACAAAGAGGCGGCTGATTTTTCGAATGCTATCAGCGAGCTCGAAAAGTCGTTCGACCAGGAAGCGATCCCCCTGTTTATACCAATCGGCGCTGGCGAGAGCTTTCGGGGCATAGTCGACCTTGTTGCGATGAAGGCATATGTGTACAAGGACGATAAGGCGTCGGAAACCGTTATCCCGGATGATCTCAAAACCGTAGCGGAAGATTATAGGAAGAAGCTTGTAGAAAAGATTGCCGAAGCCGATGATTCTCTGCTCGAGAAGTATCTCGAAGGCGGCGAAATTACGAACGAAGAGGTTATGAAGGGCATCAAGGAGGCCTCTCTTACAAGACGTTTTATACCGGTGGCATGCGGTTCTGCAACGATGAATATAGGTGTGACACAGCTGATGGAGCTCATGCTTATGTGTTTGCCGACACCGGAGGAGATGAGCAGGATTTCGCCGATCAGGGGCACAAATCCGAAGGACGGTAAGGAGGTCGACCGCAAGCCGGTCACTACGGACCCACTTACTGCTTATGTATTTAAAACCGTCGCCGATCCGTTTGCCGGAAAACTCTCTATATTCAGGGTTTACTCGGGCGTTCTTAAGGCCGATTCGACTGTCCTGAACGCTACATCAGGCGCCAAGGAGAGGATCGGACAGATCTTCTATCTCGTTGGAAAGAAGCATGTTCCAGTGGCATCGGTTAATGCCGG
This sequence comes from Nitrospiraceae bacterium, assembly GCA_003170655.1. GTDB lineage: Bacteria > Nitrospirota > Thermodesulfovibrionia > Thermodesulfovibrionales > Dissulfurispiraceae > Fen-1308. Next base: position 21,861 of record PMYY01000140.1, on the reverse strand, counting down.
CGAGATAGCAGCCGTCGTTAAGCTTAAAGAGACGAATGTTGGGGATACGCTATGTGAGGAACATCATCCGCTTGTGTTGCCGAAAGTGAAGTTTGCCGAGCCGATTATTTCATATGCCATAGCACCGAAGACCAAGGGCGACGAAGATAAGGTGAGCATCGGTCTCCACAGGATACTCGAGGAGGACCCGACTATCCGCTTTACGAGGGATGAGGAGTCGAAGGAGATGATCCTGTCGGGCATGGGTCAAGTGCACCTGGAGGTTGCACTCGACAAGCTCAGGAGGAAATTCGGCGTGGAGGTTGCCATGAAAGCGCCGAAGATCGCCTACCGGGAGACGATCAAGGCCCGCACTAGGGCGCAGGGACGGTACAAGAAACAGTCCGGCGGCCGTGGACAGTTCGGGGATTGCTGGATCGACTTCGAGCCGCTTCCGAGGGGAGGGGGCTTCGAGTTTATCGACAAGATTGTCGGCGGAGTCATCCCCCAGCAGTATCGGCCTGCTGTAGAGAAGGGAATTATCGAGAAGTTGAAGGAAGGCCTTATTGCCGGGTATCCGATGGTTGATGTGAAGGTTACGCTTACAGACGGGTCCTATCATTCAGTTGATTCATCTGAAATGGCGTTCAAGATTGCCGGATCCATGGCGCTCCAAAAGGCCGTGCTGGACGCAAAGCCAATTGTACTCGAACCAATAATGAAAATAGAGGTTGTAGTCCCGGACGACACTCTGGGTGCGGTCATCGGAGACCTGAACTCCAAGAGGGGCAAGGTGCAGGGCGTCGAGCCTCAAGCCGGCGGAAATCAGAAGATCATGGCCCTTGTGCCGATGGCGGAGATGCTCGTTTATGCCAACCAGCTCCAGAGCATGACTTCAGGCAGAGGTCTCTATTCGATGGAGTTTTCACACTACGAAGAACTCCCGGCGCATGTGACGCAGAAACTGATAGCCGAACGCGAAAAGCATAAGGAAGAGGAGCATTGATGGCGAAAAAGCCTTGGGCCGGAAGATTTACTGAAGCGACATCGAAGAGCGTCGAGAGATATACCGAGTCTATTTCATATGACAAGAGACTATGGCGGTACGACATCGAAGGCTCGATCGCTCACGCGCGCATGCTGGCCAAACAAGGAATAATAGCAAAAAAAGAGAGTGGCTGTATCGTCAAGGGCTTGAAGGAAGTCTATAGGGAGATCGACGAGGGCAGGTTTGTTTTCAGTGAGGAACTTGAAGACATCCATATGAATATCGAATCTGCCCTTATAGAAAAGATCGGCGATGCAGGCGGTAAGCTGCACACTGCTAGGTCTCGGAACGATCAGGTTGCGCTCGATATCAGGCTCTATCTCAGGGCCGAGACAGATGAAATATGCGGACTCCTGCTCGGCCTTGAGAAAAAACTGGCCGATACGGCTGAGGATTATTTTGGAATTATCGTGCCGGGCTACACGCATACCCAAAGGGCGCAGCCAGTGCTTCTGTCGCATCACCTGATGGCTTACGCTCAGATGTTCGAGCGGGACCGCGAGAGATTCACCGATGCATTGAAACGTATCAATATTCTGCCTCTGGGCGCATGCGCGCTTGCGGGAACATCGCTGCCGATCGACCGGGCTTATGTAGCGGAGTTGCTCGAATTCGACGGGGTGTCGGAGAACAGTATCGATTCGGTTTCCGATCGTGATGCGGTAATTGAGTTCCTCTCATGTTCGTCTCTTATGATGATTCATATTTCAAGGATCGCGGAAGAGCTAATCCTTTGGTCGTCCGAGGAATTTTCATTCATAGAGATCTCGGATGCTTATACGACCGGTTCAAGCATAATGCCGCAGAAGAAAAATCCGGATGTCGCAGAGTTGATGCGGGGTAAGACCGGCAGGGTATTCGGCAATCTTGTCAGCCTTTTGACCTTGATGAAAGGGCTCCCTCTTTCTTACAACCGGGACATGCAGGAGGACAAGGAGCCGTTGTTCGATACTTGCGATACGGTTAAGGCCACCCTAAATATACTCACGGAGATGCTTGGCGGCATTGCCTTCAAACGGGAAAAAATGGAGAGCAGCGCCGGAGCTGCTTTTTCCACGGCTACCGACATCGCCGAATATCTGGTGCGCTGCGGACTGCCCTTTAGAAAGGCCCATGAGCTTACGGGTAAGATTGTCCGGTACGCCATAGACAAGGGCAAGACATTGACAGAACTGACGCCCGAAGAATATAGTTTCCATTCGCCCCTGATAGGGAGCGACATATACAGTTGCATCGATGCGACTGCATCTGTGAAGGCCAAAAACTCCTTCGGCGGCACCTCTCCCGAAATGGTCAAGGGGCAGATTGCTCGCTTCAAGAAGAGGCTCAGGACTTAGAGATCTATGACGGTATCCCGCAAGCAGATGAAACTGGTGAGGCTAATGGCAATGTGCGTCATGAGCTTGCTCTTATTTGCCGGATGTGGTCAAAAGGGAAAGCCGGTGATGAGGTCTTTTGAAAAGCCTTCGCCGGCGACCGCTATGAGGGCGTTACATCGCGACGGAAAGGTCACAATCTCCTGGTCTTATGCACGGCAGGACAAGATAATTATAAAAGGATTTTATGTCCAGCGGGCAGAGGGAAATAAACCGTTCGAAACATTAACTTTCCTGAAAGGGGATGCGACTCAATTCGTAGACGATCATTTTGCGGTCGGTAAGGAGTACCGTTATAGGATAAGGGTCTACAGTCTTAGGAATGTCATCAGCGACGAATCCGCCGAGCTGAAAGTGAATCCTGTCGGATTACCGGAACCGCCAGAGAAGTTTGCGTTCCACCTGACAAATGATGCAGTCGAAATTACTTGGAACAAGGTGGCTGACGGAGTTACCTATAATATTTATCGTGGTACTGACAAGGGGAATTGCGACACAGTTCTGCTAAACGCAACGCCTCTCGAAAAACCTTTTTTCAAAGATGGGGTGAATGTCGGCCAAACCGTCTTTTATTCGGTCAGATCGCTTGTCCATACGACGATAATGAACGAAGGAGCAACGTCGGAATGCCTGGAAGTTGACCCGCAGTCTTTCCGGCCAGTACATCCTTCAGATGTGAGATTTGTGAGAACTGAAGGCAAGTTATACGTATCGTGGAAGGAAAATCCTGAGACGTGGATAAAAGGGTACAGGGTTTATCGCAAAAAAGGGCGGGGCCAATTCATTCCTGCGGCGGATGTTCTGATTCCGCTTTTCGTAGATGAGGAGCCGATAGAAGTGCCTACCTCTTACTATGTAACCGCCATTGGGCCGGCCAAAGAGAGTTCTCCGTCGGGAACAGTGAGCGTCAATCCTTAGTTAAAGTGAGAACTCATCCTCTTTCTTCCCTAACCAAGGGAGGACGGATTAATTAAATGGTGAAATGATAATGGACAAGATATTACTCGGGCATGGAAGCGGCGGCAGGCTCATGCATTCGCTGATCAGGGAGTACATCGCCCCACAGTTCGATATGAAGATGCTCGCCGACTCCGCAGTCCTGGATGGCGACATATTCTTGGGAGGCAAACTGGCCTTTACTACCGATTCTTATGTTGTCTCACCGCTCTTTTTTCCCGGTGGGAACATCGGAGAGTTGGCGGTCAATGGAACCGTGAACGATCTTTCTATGGTTGGGGCAAAACCGCTCTATCTCTCAGTGGGCTTTGTCATCGAAGAGGGCTTCACCATGGATTCTCTTCGCAAAATTCTGATTTCGATGGCCGACGCTGCAAAAAAGGCGAACGTCAAGATTGTTACAGGAGATACCAAGGTTGTCGATAAAGGCAAGGGAGACGGCATATTTATTACGACGTCCGGAATAGGCGTAGTGTCAGGGGGCGTCGAACTCGGTCCTGACAAGATCAGGCCCGGCGACAAGATTATCATAAGCGGGACGATAGGGAATCACGGTGTCGCGGTTATGTCCGAAAGGAATGGTTTGTCTTTTGAACCTCCGGTTTTAAGCGATACGGTATCTTTAGTCGGCCTTGTGGATTTGATGCTGGGTTTCGAAAAAGACCTGCGGATGATGAGGGATCCGACACGCGGCGGCGTTGCTACGACTCTCAAGGAAATGGCCACTGAATCAGGATTACCGATGATCATAAGCGACTCATTACTACCCGTACCGGATGGAGTGAGGGGCGCCTGCGAAATCCTCGGCCTCGATCCTTTATATATAGCGAACGAAGGAATACTCCTTGCAATTGTTCCTGCCGATACGGCGAATGCCCTTGTCGGAACGATGAGGTCACATCCTCACGGTGCCGAAGCCGCAGTGATCGGAGAGGTTGGGGAAGGGGACCCCAAGAAAAATGGGATGGTCCTTTTGAAAACGGCAATCGGTGGTACACGTATAATCGATATGCTTGCCGGGGAGCAGCTGCCGAGGATTTGCTGAGGCAGTTTCTAATAGGGAAAGTTTATGCTGATTACACGGGAGGGTTATTTATGAGAATTGGATTCTGGTTCCTCTGTATTAATATTCTGGCCGCAGCAGTTATCGGGCTCTTCACCATCAGTGAAGGGGCCATTCTGCTCGATAAGGTGGTGGCCGTAGTGAATTCAGAGGTGATAACCTGGAGCGAGGTCTACAAGTCCATGGAGTTCGAGGCCAGCCCGCAGGTTAAGGCCATGAGCGAGCGGGAGAGGCACAAGATATTTGAGCAGAATGAAAAGTCCTTTCTCGAGAATCTCATAGATATGAGGCTGCTTCTCCAGGAAGCGAAGAAGGCAGGTATCAGCGCAAGCGATGACGAAATCAATAAGACCATGCAATCCATCAGGGAAAAATACGCGATGACCGATGCGGCCATGAAAGAGGCCGTGATAAAGGAAGGGTTCACCACTGACGAGTATAAAAAGAAACTTTCAGACCAGATCGTGATAAATCGTCTTGTCGACCGTGACGTAAGGAGTAAGGTAGTCGTGACCGAGGGCGAGTTAAATGCCTACCTGGCAAAGAATACAACGGTGCCAGCGGCGGAGGAAGGCTACAAGATAAGCCTGATTGTGATAAAGAAGACCGAAGATCCGAAACAGTCTGAAGAAAAGGCACGCACGATATACGAAGAGATCAGGGCGGGAGAGGGCTTTGCTGATGCGGCGCGGAAATACTCTGAAGATTCCAGCGCGAAGGTTGGCGGCGATCTGGGATTTGTGAGCAAGACAGACCTTTCGAAGGAATTTCTTGATGTGCTCGCAAAGCTGAAGCCTGGGGCGATCAGCGAACCATTCAGTACGTCCGGCGGGATAAATATAATGAAGCTTGAAAGTGAGAAGATATTCAAGAACCCGACTGAGTTGAGACAGGCGATGCAGGATAAACTGTATGCGGAAAGATTCGAGAGGGATTACAAGGCTTGGGTGAAAGGCTTGCGACAGAAGGCTTACGTCGAGATCAAATAGAGGAAATATTCGGACTGAGAATGGAACATAGAATACAGAAGATAATTGCACAGATGGGTATCTCCTCGCGCAGAGGAGCCGAGGAGTTAATTTCAGAGGGACGAGTTACGGTCAATGGAAAGATCGCCGAGCTTGGCATGAAGGCTGATCCAGAGAAAGACCACATTAAGGTTGATGGAAAACTTCTTACTAGGCGCGAGCCGAAAGTATATCTTATGCTCAATAAACCGAAGGGAGTTGTGACTTCCCTTTCTGACCCTGAAGGCAGACCTGCCATAAAGGATTACCTGAAGGGCGTCAGATACAGGGTCTTTCCGGTAGGCAGGTTGGACTATGATTCCGAGGGCCTTTTGCTGCTTACCAACGATGGTGATTTCGCGTATGCCTTGATGCATCCGTCCGGGAAAATACCGAAGACTTATGTCGTCAAGGTCAAGGGAAAGATTGCGGACGACAAAATCCGGAAGCTAAGGCAGGGTGTACGGCTTGAGGATGGGATGACCTTGCCGGCGAGGGTAAGGTTTGTTCGGCAGGCCGAAAATAATTCGTGGATCGAGATAACGATTACTGAGGGCAAAAAAAGACAGGTGCGCAGGATGGTGGAGGCAGTGGGTCATCCTGCCTCGAAACTGCGGCGTATAAGCGTCAATGGTGTGAAGCTGAGCGGTCTTAAAATCGGAGAACTCAGGCCTCTTACCGAAAAGGAGTTGTTGTCTTTGCGGAAGGAGATCGCGACACGAGAATATAAAATAAACTGAATAGATGTGTTCTATTCTGTGCAGATACTAAAACACATGTGAGGATTTGTAAGAGTCCAGAGACAAGCAATGCAACATAGGGGCTTTTTTACAAGTCCGAATTAACGGAGGATATATGTATCGTGATATATGGTGCGGCGAACTGAGGGCATCACATGCCGGCTCACACTTCAATCTGGCCGGCTGGGTCTTCAGAAGGAGGGACCACGGCGGGCTGATCTTTGTCGATCTGAGGGACCGGAGCGGCATTGCTCAGGTCGTTTTCAGTCCTGATGTCTCGGCTGAGGCGCACCAACTTGCCCACAGTTTGAGAGGCGAGTTTGTCATATCGGTCCAGGGTGAGGTTAGGCGCCGGCCTGAAGGGACGGCAAATGATGACATTGCAACCGGTAAAGTGGAGCTTTACGCCAGCAAGCTGGTCGTACTTAACGAAGCGGCGGTGCTGCCGTTCACACTCGAAGAAGCGGCGGAGGCGTCTGAGACTTTGCGCCTCAAACACCGTTATATCGACCTGAGAAGGCCGGAATTGCAACGCAACTTCATAATCCGTCACAAAGTTGCAAAGGGAATAAGGGCCTATCTTGACAGAGACGGTTTCCTGGAAATAGAAACGCCGATGCTTACGAAATCCACACCTGAAGGCGCCAGGGATTATCTAGTGCCGAGCAGGCTCAATCCCGGGCAATTTTATGCATTGCCGCAATCGCCGCAGATCTTCAAGCAGATATTAATGGTTGCAGGCATGGAGCGCTACTTCCAGATAGTTAAGTGCTTCAGGGATGAAGACCTCAGGGCCGACCGGCAACCCGAATTCACACAGGTCGACATCGAAATGTCTTTTGTCGACAGCAGCGAAATTATGGTCTTGATAGAAGGAATGATAAACAATCTTTTTCAGGATGTGATGGGCGTCACAATATCAAAACCATTCCCGGTGCTATCCTTTAAGGAAGCGATGGAACGATTCGGAAGTGACAAGCCTGATCTGAGGTTCGGAATGGAAATCGTCGACATGGGCGACCTTGCCCGTGCGAGTTCCTTTAAGGTATTTCTCGATGCCATAGAGACAGGCGGTCGAGTGAAGGCGATCAACGGCAAGGGAATGGCGGGTGTTTCGAGAAAAGAAGTGGACATGCTTACCGAAGATGCAAAAGCCTTCGGTGCAAAAGGGCTTGCCTGGATAAAGGTTAAGGGCGGATTTGAATCGCCCATAGCAAAATTCTTTCCCGGAGATATATTGAAACAGATGGCGGAGCGGGTCGGTGCAGAAGAGGGTGACCTGATTATGTTTGTGGCCGATAAAGAGAATATCGTTCACAACGTTCTCGGAAGGATGAGGCTCGATCTTGGTAAAAGGCTCAATCTGATTCATGATGGCTTTAATTTCGCGTGGATTACAGACTTTCCTTTGCTCGAATGGGATGAAGAGGAAAAGAGGTATGCCGCAATGCATCATCCATTCACTTCTCCCGCCGATGAGGACATCGAAAAAATGCTTCGGCTTTCCGATGATGGATTCCCTGTAAAGGAGCCGTCGGACATACTGTCCTCGTTTACGGCAAAGGCATATGACCTCGTGCTCAACGGCTATGAGGTGGGCGGCGGCAGTATCCGTATCCACCGCAGAGACTTGCAGAGGCGGATGTTTCAGATACTCGGCATAGGCGACGAGGAGGCATATCAGAAGTTCGGCTTCCTGCTCGATGCCCTTCAGTTCGGAGCACCTCCTCACGGTGGCATTGCACTGGGCCTTGACAGGCTGGTAATGCTCATGGTTGGCGCGGCTTCGATAAGGGACGTTATCGCTTTTCCGAAAACACAAAAAGCGGTGTGCCCGATGAGCGGTGCGCCGTCAACCGTGGATCAGAGGCAACTGAGAGAACTTAATATCAAAACGAGCGTACCCCTCTAAATGGAGACCCAATGTATAAAATGCTTGACAAATCAAACTATTTCTGCTAATTATAGCATATGCTTATAGGTAAAAAGAGCACCATAGGGTTGGATATCGGGTCACGCTATTTAAAGGTGGCACAGGTCGATGCCGGCAAAGACGGCTATGAGCTTTCGCTTTTCAGCATGCTTCCTGTAGAGCGAGATGTAATCGGCGATGGACTTGTGCTCAACAAAACTAAGCTCGTCGATTCGCTTAAAGCGTTGATGAGCCAAGCGGGGATTAAGAAGGCTGAAGCTGTGATAGGGCTTTCGGGTCATTCTGCGGTAATCACTAAGGTCATAAAGGTCCCTCTTATCACCGAAGAAGAGCTGGGTCTCAATATCAAGTACGAAGCGGAACAGTACATCCCGTTCGACATCAAGGACGTCAATATCGATTTCGAAATCCTCGGACAGGATTCAGAGGAAGATGGAATGATGGACGTTATGCTTGTTGCCGTCAAGAAAAGTGTAATGTCCGACTATGTCGATGTAGTTCAGCAGGCCGGCTTGACACCGGTCGTTGTCGATGTGGATTCTTTTGCGATAGGGAATGTGTATGAAGTGAATTACGGTTTTCCCGATAAAAAGAATATAGCACTCGTCAATATCGGTGCGAGCAAAACCAACATAAGCATTCTCAGGAAAGGGCTGCCGGTCTTCATGAGAGATACAGCTATAGGCAGTAACTACCACACCGAGGCACTTGAGAGGACCCTGAACATTTCCAAGGACGCTGCGGAGCGTGTAAAACTGGGTGAAGCGGCCGAAGGAATATCCGTGGATTCAGTACGTGAGATCATCAACGGCGCCTCCGACGAGATTTATGCTGAAATATACCGCTCGTTCGAATATTTCAGGAGCAGCGTGGGAGATGAAGACATCAACGGGATCGTCCTGAGCGGTGGCGCGGCACTCATCAGCGGCTTCGCTCACCTTATGTCCGAGAGACTCGGCATCCCCGTCGAAGTGGCGGATGTTTTGAAAAAAATCCACAAATCCGAAAGGCTGGCAGTCAATGAAATCGCACCGATTACAGCTGTCGCAGTCGGTCTTGCAATGAGGCGTTCGGGGGACAGGCAATGATACGGATCAACCTGCTGGCTGAAAGAAAACAGAAAAAACAGAAGAAAGTCGAGCTTCCCTTTGGAGAGACGAAGAAGGCATTTCCGTTCCTTGCCTTGCTTGCAATAATTACGGCCACAACGTTTCTCGTCATGGCGCTGGTTGTCGTTTTTCTCAAAATGAAGGTTACGGAATTACAAACAGAATATACGTCGAATCAGGCAAAGATAGCGGAATATAAGAAGAAGATCGATGAGGTCAAAAAATATGAGGTCTTAAATAAGGCCATACAGCAGAAGTCGAATCTCATTGAGACACTCAAGAAAAATCAGTCAGTGCCGGTGCGACTGCTGGATGACATAAGCAAGCTGCTGCCGGATGGCATATGGCTGTCAGCAGTTGCTTTTAATAATCCTCAAGTGACAATCGACGGAGTCGGCTATACGAACATGGACGTTGTCACTTTTGTAGACAATCTAAAGAAATCGCCCACTTATTCCGATGTATATTTAGAAGAGACAAAACAGGGGACCGTGGACAAGACAGAAGTATATAACTTCAAGCTGAACTTCAAGGTGAAGATATGACGATGGAAAGCCTAGACAATTTGAGCCCTTCGAAGAAGAATATCCTCCTTGTCTTACCGTCTCTACTTATCATCGTACTGAGCATTACATTCCTGATATTACCTACGCTGGATGAAAAGAGCCGGATTTCAACAAACGTAGAAAAGCAGCGGGCTGACCTCCAAATCTCCCAGCAGCAGGCTGATCGCCTGACTGCTCTTGTAGGGGAAAATGAAGCTCTAAAGAAAAAATTGGCAGCACTTGAATCGCAGCTTCCGGAAGAGAAAGAGGTATCCGGACTATTAAGACAGGTGTCGCAACTGGCTTTCAAGTCTGGGCTCGAAAGCGTTCTCTGGAGGCCATCCGCAAAGACCGTTCATGCCAGCAAAGAGGTTTACGAGATTCCGGTAAATGTCGAGATGCGTGGTTCTTATCACAGATTCGGTCAATTTTTCAGTAATATCACGAAAATTGAAAGGATTGTTAATCTGGATAAAATAGTGATGAAGAGCACCGGCAAGATTTCAAGGAAAGGTGCTGCCGCTCTGGCAGTTTCTTTTGCGGCCATAACTTACTCCTCGATTCCGGAGGCGGAAAAGAAGGCAATGGAAAAAGCTGAGAAGGGGGGTAAGAATTAATGGGACGTTGTTCGCTCATCAGTGCCACCGTTGTTATCGGCATATCTTGCCTTACGTGTGGATCATTCTTCACAGCTGGGTCTGGTGCGTATGCAGCTGAACCCTCTCCCACTAGTGCGCCAGCTACCGCTGTTTCTGGGAGCGCACAAACGGGCGGTGCTTACGAGTATACCGGGCTTGACAGGCGTGATCCTTTTGCCCCGCTGGTTTCAAAAAGAGAGGCGGGAAGAGATAAAGGCGTCACGCCTCTTGAATCGTATGATATTACTGAAATGAAGATCATAGCAATTCTTTGGGACAAGAAGAAGTATTTTGCAGTCGTTTCCCTGCCTGATGGTAAGTCATACAATGTGTCCGATGGAGCCAAGGTTGGGACTCATGGCGGCGTGATAAGTAGGCTAACCAAGGACACTGTGGTTATCAGGGAGCGTATCAGAGATGCGAGTGGTGTTATGAGTCCACGGGACACCGTATTAAGACTCCGCGGGGAGGAAGAAGAATGAATTCTACAGTTGCAGGGATAGACTTTAAAAAGAGGGCCGACAGATCGGAGTATCGCAAGTATCGGGTATATCTCTGCCTGCTTTCGGTGCTGATTATATTCGCATTGGTGGGGAATGTATTGGCAGCTGGGCCATCTGTAATCCGGGACATCTCGATGACGGACAACACGATTCAAATCAGGATAGATGGTCCAATTAAGTATTCGATATATAAGTCAACTGATCCATTTATGGTCGCCGTTGAACTCAATGATGTATCGATAGGACAGTTCAAGGACAAAATCGTCTCTACCGTGCCTGGAGTTGCGGAGATTGTTCCGACTCAGGTGGAAACACCGACTTTTGCGGCGAGGCTGACAATTCTTCTCCAGTCCCCTTCTGAAATCAGGGCAGAAGTGAAGGGCGATATACTAATATTGAGTCTGGACAAAACGGCTGATGTCGGACAGGAGAGGCCGAAGATAAAAGGGACTTCGTCGTTAAAGACCAAGGATAGCAGGGCGCAGGCAATTACCGATGTTGCCTTCGACAAGGATGGAGATACCCTCGAATTGATTATTAAGGCTGATGGAAAACTGATGGAACCGGCTGTTTTCCAGCTTGATAGAAATCTCAGCATTGAGATTCCAGGTGTTTCCATGAAGGCTGCAATTCCCTCTAAATTGCCTGCAGCAGTGAAGGCTATCAAGGTTAGGACCGAACAGGATCGATTGAAATTCGATATTACACTGGCCGAAAAGATGACTACGGACGTGTATATTCTTGACGACGAAGTCGTAGTCGACATATTGGCAAAAGATAGGAAAATCAGGAAAGCAGTTACCGAAGAGGGCGGCGAAGTTCAGGAAAAATTAGCTAACGGAGGCAAGGTCATATCGCTGGATTTCCAGGATGCTGATATAGTCCCGATACTGAGACTATTGGGTGATGTGGGTGGATACAATATGGTCGTTCACCCTGATGTAAAGGGTAAGATTACCATGAAGCTCATGAATGTCCCATGGAACCAGGCTATGGATATCATCCTTAAGACCTTTAACCTAGAGAAGGTTGTCGAGGGGAATATTATACGGATCGCTACCGTCAAGGCTTTCCAGGATGAAAAGAAAGCGGTTGCCGAAAACAAGGAACTCTTCGGCAAGGCTGAGGATGTTGTGACTAAAATATTTACTGTAAATTATGCTAACGTCGATGATATCACAGAACATGACGAAATAACGAAACAGGACCGTAGAATACCGGGACTCAAGGACATGATAGAAAAGGGGAAAATACTTTCGCCCCGCGGGACGATTAGCATAGATTCTCGGACCCGCACTATCATTGTCAAAGATATTCCCTCCAGCGTAGACGAAGTACGGCAACTTCTCGAGGTTCTTGATCGGCCTACGCGACAGGTTCTTATCGAGGCGAGAATCGTGGAAATGAATAGTGATTACGTCCATAGCCTTGGTGTTGACTGGGGACTGACTGCTTTTTCAGCTGCGTCATTGCCGCATTCAATTGCCACAGCTGGGGGCAGTTCCGGTGCCACAGTAGCGAATGTCCCCGGCGGAGGGTTGAATGTTATCGATAAGTCAACCTTGGCGAATGTCGGAACAATTAATATCCCGGGTGTCGTCAATCTTCCGGCGACAACATCAACTTTAATCAATCCGACAAGTGCCGTAACATTAGGCTTTTTGAACAAAATGCAGACATTGGGAATCGACCTGCGGCTTTCCGCAATTGAGGATGCCGGCAAAGCAAAAATAGTGTCGAGCCCTAAGATCCTGACCCTCGACAATCGGTCAGCTGTTATAAAGCAGGGCAAGAAAATCCCGGTGACAACGCCACAAAGCGGATCAGGCGGAGGTGCCACCACATTCACGACGGTTTATATCGATGCTAACCTGAAACTTACGGTTACGCCTCAAATCGCTCCGGATGGGTCCATTCAGCTTAGAGTGGAGGTTAACAAAGACCAGCCTGATTTTACCAACAAGGACATCTTTGGCAATCCATCTATTGATATTAAACAGGCCATGACACAGGTGATGTTGAACGATGGTGAAACAATTGTCATGGGTGGTATTTTAACAACCAATGAAACGACCGATGACAGCGAGGTGCCGGGGCTTGGAAAGATTCCCGTCTTGGGATGGCTTTTCAAGAAACAGACGGTTGAAAAACATGTAACTGAGCTGCTTATCTTTATAACCCCCAGAATAGCTCAGTAGTAAGAATAGGTCATTTCGCAAAAAGGATGAAGCCTGAATCGGCGTCATCCTTTTTTTTAGTTTTCCCAGATACGCTGCTCATGGATAAGTCTGATGCCCGTGTAGTAGCAGCATGAGTGATTGTTTAGATCATTGATGAATGAACGCGCGTTACCGTCCTGGAAGAGTATCCTGACGAGACAACATCCACCGGGCAGTGTAGAATGCTTCTCTTCGACCACCTCTCCGGTACCCCAAGAGAAGTAGTTAATATGCATGACCTTATCGCCTGTTTTTAGGAAGAGTCTTTTGTTCATCAGCTCATATAATTAGGCAGTAAAGACATGCATAGACACAGTTATCTTATGTACTGCCCGTAAAGTGAATAAATGAAATGACCGGTGATCGTAAGGCTCTGCTCCCGGATGTCATCAGGCAAAGGCCAATAGGGCTCAGCATCTCTTAATGCCTTAATCGCGGCATCGTCCAGATCCTTATATCCAGATGTTCTAACCAATTGGATAGCCCCAAGTTTGCCATTCTTCTTGATTGTAAATTCGATATCAAGATCGCCATAAATGCCTTTTCGAGCTGCATCCTGCGGATATTTCCATGCGCTCTGGATTTTGTCTCTTAGTCGTTGCATATAACCGTAATATTTGAATTCAGTCGTGTCGAATGTGATGGCACTTCCTTTCTTTGTTCCCTCCTGTTCTGTCTTTGACAATTTGGCAATGATATCGCGATCAAAGAGTTTCTCCCGCATCGGAGCTTGCTTTTGTCCAGGTATTTGGGATTTATCGGGGCCAGTCAGGTTCTTCCCTTCGCTGTATCCTTTGTCGCCACTCACATCCGGCATCTGCCCCGTCCGGCCGCCTCTCGAGGGTAATTCCTTGGTCAAGGCGCGCGGCCCAAGAGGAGATTTCTTAGCTGAAGGACTCGATGGAACTGAAGAGAGGACTTTGGGCACCTGCTTCTCTTTGGCGAATATCCTGTCTGTCGTGTTCTTATGGTTCTGGCTATTCTTTTTTCTTGGGGATATTCTGTTCTCGACTCGATTCGCTATATCTTTGGTCTCCTCAGGAGTGACGAGTCTGGCAATAAGCGGTCTTTGCTCTCTTTCTTTCTTTTCGGGTATTAGAAAAAGGGCGACGCCTATGATTACAATATGAAGAATTATGGAAAAGATTAAATAGCGCTTCAAGATAATTATATTTTAACGCAAATAGATGTTTCTTTGGTAAATGTGCGCTGGAGTTATGGCGTCAGGAGACTGCCGAAGGCCTTGAGATAAGCGAACAGTTTATGGGTACCAGGTTCTTTTTCAAGCCATAGTTTCATTGCGAGTTCCTGGATGGCTGACGATCTGTGGACACCGACCCATCTCTCGATGCTTGCGTCATCCCTGAAAAAATGATTCTTGAAGCGGTCCATAACCATGAACCTGTTTCCGAATCGTTCTTCCCAGAGCTTGCGGTAAATTTCGGGTTTTCTTTCGATTATAGCGGTCGCGGCAAACTGTCCTGATTTCATGGCGTAATAGATGCCTTCGTAAGTCACCGGCATTACCATGCCAGCCGCATCACCGAGGAAAAAGATCTTACCTGATCCGAATGATTTATTCTTCCAGGCTGGGATGGGGAATATGCGGGGTCTGTCTATGAGTTTTTCCTGCATCATCTGTTCAATCCGGCTGCCGAATCTTCTCATTAGAAAATTCTGCAGCAATGCAGGACATTCTTGCGGAGTCAGGCTACCGGTGCCGATCGATGCATGGCCGTCCGAAGGGAATATCCATGAATAAAAATGGGACGCATGAATGGTGCCGAACCAAAACTCGCAGGTGTCTCCATCGAAGGGAGAAATCCTCGCGCTTATAGTATAAAGCCGATTCAGGCGCGGCTGTCCGCTTTTTCGGCCGACGCTGAACGTGATCCCGTCGGCAGCCAGTAAGTAGTCGGATTGAATTTTAATTGACACGCCGTTCTCTTTCCGATTGACGCAGGAAATAAAGCTGCCGCCACTTCTTTCGAATCCGGTAAACTCACCTTCGATCAAGGAAGCACCTCGATCTCGCGCCATCTGTCGCAGTGAAGAGTCGAGGCAGCCCCGGTCGGTGATGTATATGGCACCTTCATTAATAGATATCTCTATTTTGCGGCCTTCCGGTGATACGATGAGGACTTTATCGATTGTCTTTCTGATGATATTTTCCGGCAGGGCAAACTCGCGGAAAGCGCCGGAGGAAATGCCTCCGCCGCACGGTTTAACATAGGAGAAGTCCCGCTCGACAAGGACCGTATCAACGCCTTCCGAGGCCAGCAATCTTGCGGCGGTGGCTCCGGCTGGGCCGCCGCCTACTACTAGTACAGCTGTTTTCAGCATCATAAATAATGAGGTGCGGGGAGCTTTGCTAAATTGTCTCTATTTAAGCTGTTACGCAGGCATCCGGATGGTCAGCACCGGACAGGACGAATTCCGTACTACCCGCTCTGTGGTGCTGCCGAAGAGGACCCTGTCGAGACCTTTTCTTCCATGCGTGGCCATGATTATCAGATCGATATCTTTTACCGGTATATACTTCAGTATCTCTTCATACGGGATGCCGCGCAGTACAATGCTTTCGGTTGTCTTACATTCGTCTTGAACCGATATGCAAAGTTTTTCCAGTGCCTTCTTTGCACTTGCCTCGAATTCCGAATACATTATATCGACCGAACGATGAGGTATATGCATGTTCGATGACATGTCTATGTCATGGATAACATTCATAACATAAAGTTTAGCCCCGTAGGTTTTTGCCAAGTCTACGGCGTACGACAATGCGTGTGAAGCTCCTGCGGAAAAGTCGGTAGGGAAAAGTATGTTTTTGACGATCATGATGTGTCCTCCTATACTTAATTTCGTGCATTTGTAATGTACGAAATTAAGTATACACAATAACGGCTCAGTTTTCTTTATGCAGATTATAGATCAGCCGCATCCCTTCAAAAATCAGATCGGGAATCACGACATGTTCCCTTTTCAACACTGATGCAATGAGTCCGGCTTGGCCACCTGTCAGAATCAGCTTGAGCTTCATATGTGTTTCCTCTTCAATACCTCTAACGATGTTTTCGACTGCCCCAACGGTTCCGTTGATTATGCCCGACACTAATGCAGATTCTGTATCGGTGCCTAACATAGAGGAAGGCTTCTGGAGAGGGATGAGCGGTAATTTGGCAGTGTTGGATGCAAGGGATTCTCGCATCAAATTGATTCCAGGCATTATCGCCCCGCCGATAAGCGTTGAGTTTTTGTTTACCACTGTGATGGTAGTCGCGGTTCCGACATCGACTACTGCTATAGGTTTGCCGAAGTGACGGAAACCTGCCAGCCCATTCACTATCCTGTCGGAGCCGAGCGTTTTGGGATTGGATACTTTCAGGGTCAACCCCGTTGCCAAGGTATGCGTTATGATTACCGGATCAGTGCATAAGCTTTTTACCGCTGCAGTCGCGTAACGGGTCAACTCGGGGACT
This sequence comes from Nitrospiraceae bacterium, assembly GCA_003170655.1. Lineage (GTDB taxonomy): Bacteria > Nitrospirota > Thermodesulfovibrionia > Thermodesulfovibrionales > Dissulfurispiraceae > Fen-1308. Next base: position 5,265 of record PMYY01000140.1, on the reverse strand, counting down.
ACGGAAGATATTACAACTCCGATCCGCTGTTTAGGCAGATTCGAAGTCTTGTAGCACTTTGCGAGTAGATTGATAATCATACGAGATAGTGTCGCGGATGATTTAATATGAGACAAAGGGATTTTTTCGACGGTAAGGCCTTTACCGATATTGGGGTCGATGAAGAAACACAACCCGATGGTAGAGTTGCCGATATCAATAGCCAGCAGAGGCTGTCTTTTCGGTCTCATTCTCTCGTCCTCGCGATAGTCACGTCACCGGCGCTCACTTTCCGGTAAGTGCCGTCGGCGAGTTTCAAGATCAGCAGTCCCTCGTCGTCAATGCCCTCGGCCGAGCCCTTAAGATGCACCTTCCCGGCGGACACCAGCACTTGTTTCCCGATGGTCGAAGACATTGCAAGCCATTCGTCGATGATGACCTGTTTCCCTTTAGTCTTGAGAAGTCCATACCATTTGTCGAATTCCCTGATCACCTCGCCAGCCAGTTCTGTTCGCGAGGACGGCTCCCCGGTTTGGTTGATAATCGATGTCGCTATGACCGCTATCTCGTCGGGCATATCTGCAAGAGCAAGGTTCACGTTTATTCCGATACCTACGACCGCATGGGTAATGCGGTCCATATCTGCCTTGATCTCGGTCAATATCCCCCCGAGCTTGCGGTCTCCGACAATGATATCATTTGGCCATTTTATGGTAACTGCAACAGAGGAAGAGTGCCTTATTGCAGAGGCACATGCGACGGCTGAGAGGAGAGTAAGCGCCGTGGCGTCACGCGGCGACATGGCAGGTCTCAGCACGATGCTCATATAAAGGTTTTTGCCCGCCGGGGATATCCAGGAACGCCCCAGCCTGCCTTTGCCGGTCGTTTGGGTCTCTGCAATGACTATGGTACCCTCAGCGCATCCCTGTGCTGCCATTTCCATGGCAACTGTATTGGTTGAAGATACGGACTCAAAAAAAAGTATTTCGCGACCCATTATTGAGCCGGGCGAGAGAATTTTTCTCAGATCAGGGATGCAGAGGTCCGGTGAAAGGCGCAAACGGTAACCTTTTGCCGGCGAAGATTCTATCACATAGCCATCTTTCTTCAGCAGCCTGATAGCCTTCCACACGGCTGTCCTTGTGACTCCCAATCGTGAGGCAATAGCAGTTCCCGAAAGGAAGCCGCCGTTCTCTTTGAGAAGCACCGATATCTCATCTCTATCTATCTTGCCCCTGGACAAACTCCCTCCATTATAAGATACGGCGCATGAATAGCGCTAAGTCAAGAAAATTGGCAGTATTTGATACATGATTTGCATTTGTGATGAGATGAACCTCATTCGGGGGGCAGAATAATGACGTCCACCTTGCCCCGAAGTTTTTCTGCAAATATTTCAGCATCTTTCCGTGATCCTACGATAGTCCCATAATGCATCGGAATGGCCCTCTTCGGCCTTATCGTGAGTGCCGCCTCCGCTGCCTCTTCAGCTGTCATAACATAGGTGCCCGATACCGGCAAAAGGGCAATATCTATGTTTCTTAAAGTCTTCATTTCTGGTATGAAATCGGTATCTCCTGCCAGATATAACCTTTTATTATTGACGGCAAAGATGTATCCAACCCACCCCATGTCTTTAGTATGGAATTGCTTGTTGGTATTGTAGGCTGGAACGACCTCAATCTCAATGCCTGCAATTGAAAATTTGTCGCCAGGCTTAACAACCTTAACGTGGCCGGACAATTTTTCGGCGCAATCGGCCGGCGCGACGATAATAGTATCGGGCTGGAGTATTTTTTGCACATCCTCAGGCGAACAGTGATCGTGATGCTCGTGCGTTATGAATATGATGTCCGCCGCATCCTTTGCCTTTAGTCGAAATGGATCGGTATAGACTACTCTGTCCCCGAGGATTTTGAAGGTATCGTGCCCCAGCCATTGGATGTCCTTAGTCATGTTCCCCTCTAGTGCCCCGGATTCTCCAACGGCAATCGTCATTAATCGTACTGCAGGGCAATGTATTGAACCATACCATACTTAGGAGTATTTTTTACCCGTTTATGAAAATATTATAAACATACTGTGGATTAAAGAAAAATACTACTTTCTTTTTTTTGTGCAGAAATGTTATATTTTCACTCTTTGGTTTAAAGGGTAATGACAGAAGAAGACCACTGAAAGACTTGACAAATTGATCTTTCTCTGGTAAGCTTAACAGGTTTTCACGGTAAAAACGGAATAATTTAGAGACTTATAATAACTGGAGGAAATGTGCCTACTATTGCACAACTAGTCAAACACGGTCGCAAGCAGCTTGAGAGGAAGACTAAAAGTCCGGCCCTCAAGAGCTGTCCTCAAAAGCGCGGCGTCTGCGTGAGGGTTTATACGACCACTCCGAAAAAGCCGAACTCAGCTTTGAGGAAAGTAGCTAGAGTGAGGCTTACCAATGGTATGGAGGTCACCGCATACATTCCCGGTGTGGGTCACAATCTCCAGGAGCATTCAATCGTGTTAATCAGGGGCGGAAGAGTCAAGGATCTTCCGGGTGTGAGGTATCACATCCTGAGGGGTGCCCTCGACTGCGCCGGCGTGGGCAACCGTAAGCAGGGCCGGTCCAAGTACGGCGCTAAGCGGCCTAAATAGATACAGTCGGAGCATATTAAAATGGCAAGAAGAAGAGAGTCTGAAAAAAGAGATGTTCTACCAGATCCCAAATATAACAGCAAGCTGGTGACCCGGCTTGTAAGCGTTCTGCTTAAGGAAGGCAAAAAATCCACAGCGGAACGCATATGTTATGGCGCGTTTGATATCATGAGCGAGAAGACAGGCATCGATGCCCTGAAGGTCTTTAAGGCGGCTGTCGAAAATGTGAAGCCACTTGTCGAGGTCAAGCCGAGAAGGGTAGGTGGCGCCACGTATCAGGTGCCGGTTGAGGTAAAGCCGGCCAGGAAGATTGCACTGGCTTTGCGGTGGATTATTAAATATGCGAGAGACCGCAAGGAAAAGACAATGCGAGAGAGGATTGCAGGCGAGTTGCTGGATGCCTACAACAATACAGGTTCATCAATTAAGAAAAAAGAAGAAACCCACAAAATGGCCGAAGCCAACAGGGCCTTTGCGCATTATCGGTGGTAAGAAGGTTTATATCTAATGTCGAGATTCCCCCTAGAAAAGACGAGAAATATTGGCATCATGGCCCACATCGATGCCGGCAAGACTACTACAACTGAACGCGTTCTTTACTACACTGGAGTTACCTACAAGATCGGCGAGGTCCACGAAGGCACCGCTGTCATGGATTGGATGCCCCAGGAGCAGGAACGCGGAATCACTATAACCTCAGCCGCAACGACATGTTCATGGAACAATCACCGCATAAATATTATTGATACGCCCGGCCACGTCGACTTTACCATAGAAGTCGAGCGGTCTCTCCGGGTACTTGATGGTGCCGTCGCTGTGTTCGATTCAGTGGCTGGGGTTGAGCCCCAGTCGGAAACGGTCTGGAGGCAGGCAAATAAATACGGCGTTCCGAGAATAGCTTTTTTCAATAAAATGGACCGGGTAGGTGCAGATTTTTTTATGGCGGTCGATTCGATGGTCGAGAAGCTAGGTGCGCGTCCCGTTCTTATCCATATACCCATAGGCAAGGAAGAAAAGTTTAGAGGCCCGATCGATCTTGTTACTATGAAGGCCTATATTTTTGAAGATGAGACACTCGGCGCGAAATTTGTTGAAGATGAGATCCCCGCCGAGTATGTCGCCCAGGCAAAGGAATATAGAGATAAAATGATCGAGGCGCTCTCCGATGTAGACGACACGATAATGGAGAAATACCTCGCGGGCGAGGAGGTCACCATTCAGGAGATCAAAAACGCCTTGCGGAAGGGAACGTTAGATCTGAAGATCAACCCCGTTATCTGCGGCTCCGCTTTTAAGAACAAGGGAGTTCAGATGCTTCTCGACGCGGTAGTCGATTACCTCCCTTCGCCGGTCGACATTCCGCCTGTAATAGGAAAGAAACCCTCTGACGATACAGACGTCGCCAGAAGACCTCAAGATGATGAGCCGTTTGCTGCGCTCGCATTTAAGATAATGACCGACCCTTATGTCGGACAGCTTGTTTTCGCGAGAGTGTATTCAGGCGTGTTGCAGTCGGGGTCGTACGTATATAATTCGACCAAGGACGCCAAGGAAAGGGTTGGCCGGCTTCTCCAGATGCATGCGAACAAGAGGGAGGAGATAAAGGAAGTCAGGGCCGGTGATATTGCGGCGATTGTGGGTCTCAAACAGACCTTGACCGGCGATACCCTTTGCGATGAAAATAATCCCGTCATTCTTGAGTTAATGGAATTCCCTGAGCCTGTTATTTCGGTAGCCATCGAGCCCAAGACCAAGGCCGACCAAGAGAGATTGTCGCTATCGCTTTCAAAACTTGCCCAGGAAGATCCTTCTTTCAGAGTTTCCTTCAACGAGGAGACGGGCCAGACCATCATTTCCGGTATGGGAGAGCTTCATCTTGAAATTATTACAGATCGACTGATGAGAGAATTCAAAGTCGGCGCGAATGTTGGTAAACCTCAGGTTGCCTATAAAGAAGCTATCAAGAATTCCGTGAAGGTGGAGGGGAAATTCGTCAGGCAATCAGGCGGCCGCGGACAGTATGGCCACGTCTGGATTACAATGGACCCCCTCGAAAGAGGAACGGGCTTCGAATTCGTCAACAAGGTTGTGGGCGGCTCTATCCCGAGGGAATACGTCCCAGCTGTTGAAAAGGGCGTCAAGGAAGCAATGGAGGGCGGCGTACTTGCCGGATATCCTGTTGTGGACGTGAGGGTAACTGTCATCGACGGCTCGTACCATGAGGTCGACTCCTCGGAAATGGCCTTCAAGATTGCAGGATCAATGGCCTTCAAGGATGGCGCAAGGAAGGCCCAGATCTCATTGCTTGAGCCTGTCATGAATGTTGAAGATGTCACTCCGGAAGAATATATGGGTGATGTTATTGGCGATCTTAATTCGCGCCGCGGCAAGATACAGTCTATGGAAAAGAGAGGTAAAACCCAGGTGATCAAGGCCACGGTCCCACTGTCCGAGATGTTCGGATATGCTACCGACCTGAGGTCTAAGACCCAGGGAAGGGCCACATATACGATGCAATTTTCCCATTACGAGGAAGTTCCAAAGAGTATCATGGAAGGCATTGTAGCAAAGATAAAAGGCGAATAACTTGGAAAGTAATAAAAGTTTTAACGGAAGGTACTAAGGAGGATATATGGCCAAGGC
>PMYY01000010.1 GCA_003170655.1 Nitrospiraceae bacterium | reverse complement strand
CGCCACTATTCCGCGTCCCGGACTATTACCAGGTAATTTTTTTTCTTGCCGTGTTTACTGGGTTGTAATCCACGAAGAATCGGCATAGTCTGACTCCAAGAAGCAAATCTAATTGAGGAAAGGAGTCGACTATGAAGTACATTGTCAATGATGACGTAGTTCTCTCTCATCCGTTAGAGGGTCCGCTGTCTGCGCACATCGCGGGGTTTGCGAAGTGGGCACGTAATGAGGGATACGCGCTACCTTCCCGGTATAGGAAAGTTCTGGTTGCGGCGTGTTTTAGCCGTTGGCTTGGTCAGCAAGCCGTAGGTGTGCATTTTATCACCCCTGAGCATATGACTCGATATCTACGATTTCGCGCGCGCTACGTGCAGCTCCACCAAGGGGACAAAGCTGCGCTGAGACAGTTTATGGACTATCTGAGCCGTAATGGCGTGGTTCCGACAGAGAAGAGCCCCCCGCGCCAGTCTACCCCGGTCGAGCTATCGGTGCAGGAGTTCGAGCACTACCTGCGCAACGAGCGCTCTTTGGCTGAGAAGACTATTGTCTGTTACGTGCCGTTTGTCCATGGGTTTCTTATCGACCGGTTCGGGGATGGATCGGTGACGCTCTCGCGCCTGACTGGCGCCGATGTTGTGCGATTTGTCCAGCGCCAAGCTCAACGCCTGCATGTGAAACGCGCAAAACTTATGACGACTTCGCTACGATCGTTCTTGCGCTATGCACGGTATCGTGGGGATATCGTGCCTGATTTGGCTTCCGTTGTTCCCACCGTCGCCAACTGGTCAATGACGGCGATTCCCCGCGCGATTCCAGCGGATGCCATACGTCAGCTATTGGCCTCCATCAATCAGCGTACCCCAATGGGTCGCCGTGACTACGCTATTTTGCTATTGCTCGCTCGACTGGGACTGAGAGCGAGCGAAGTGGTAAGCCTCGAACTCGATGATATTAACTGGAACGGCGGATACGTGAACATTCATGGAAAGGGTGGTCAACACAGTGCCCTCCCGTTACCCACGGATGTTGGTGCTGCGATTGCCGCGTATCTGCAGCACGGACGACCGCGGAGTAGCAGTCGTCGCGTCTTTTTGAGGGCAAAAGCGCCTATCCGCGGTTTTCTCGATCAGCAAGCTGTAGGGTCTCTCGTTCGCAATACCCTTGCACACGCCGGCGTCAAGTCACCCACCAAGGGCGCACATCAGTTTCGCCATGCGCTAGCCACCGAGATGCTGAGCCACGGTGCCTCGCTGACCGAAATCGGTGAGGTACTGAGACATCGCAGTCCTCAGACTACGATGATCTATACCAAGGTCGATATCGAGGCATTGCGAACGCTGGCTTTGCCGTGGCCGGGAGGTGCGTTATGAACACGCTCCGTGAGGCAGTGCATGATTATTTGAATCTGCGACGCAGTTTGGGTTTCAAGCTGCGTGAGACCGGTAAGCAGTTACTCGCATTCGTCACGTTCATGGAGCAGAGCTGCGCCTCATATATCACTTCCCAGTTAGCGCTTACCTGGGCGCAACAATCGTCGACCGTGCAACCCGCTGACTGGGCGCACCGACTGAGTGTCGTGCGGACCTTTGCGCGCTATCGCAGTGCGACCGATCCACGCACGCAGCTTCCGCCGGAGGGCCTGTTGCCCTACCGCCCCAAGCGAGCACAACCGTATCTATATTCGACCGAGGAGATCGACAACCTATTGGGTGCTGCTCTTTCGCTATCCGCCCACGGAGGATTACGGCCCTGGACTTACCATTGCCTGTTTGGGTTGCTGACTGTCACAGGCATGCGCCTCGGCGAAGCACGCAACCTTGAGCTTCAGGATGTTGATCTCAGCAAGGGTGTGCTGACAATCCGGGGTGCCAAGTTCGGCAAATCCCGTTTGATCCCCATCCATGCGTCGACTTGTAGCGTGCTTGCAGATTATCTTGCGCGACGTAATCGACGGTGGGCCACGCGGCCGGCTTCCTCTTACCTGTTCGTTTCCAACCGGGGTAATCAGTTGGATGGCGGCGAGATACACCGAACGTTCTATGCATTATCTCACCAGATTGGTCTGCGCAGCCAAAGTGACAGCCATGGGCCGCGTATCCATGATCTGAGACACCGCTTTGCGGTGATGACGCTGTTGCAATGGTACCGCTCCGGCGAAGACGCAGAGCGACGTTTGCCTTTCTTATCTGTTTACCTTGGTCATGTCCACGTCAGCGATACGTTTTGGTACCTAAGTGCATGGCCTGAGCTGATGCAGGAGGCGATGTGCCGCCTTGAGACATGCTGGGAGGGACGGCCATGACCACCATTACCAGCCTCGCTCCCCTGTTGGAACGGTTCTTCACACAGCGGCTCATGCAGCAGCGGCAGGCCAGTCCGCATACGATCAGCTCGTATCGCGATACCTTCCGGCTGCTTCTGATGTTTGCGCAGCAGCGGTTGCGCACATCGCCTTCCCAACTGATGTTCGCGGGGATCGATGCCCCGTTGATCATAGCGTTTCTCGATCATTTGGAGAAGGATCGCGGCCTGAGCGCGCGCAGCCGGAATCTGCGGCTAACAGCCATCCACTCCTTTTTTCACTATGCCGCGTTCGAGGCTCCGGATCATGCTGCCCAGATTCAACGCGTGCTAGCCATCCCCAGCAAACGCTTCACGCGGACCCAGGTTCATTTCATCACGCGTCCGGAGGTTGAGGCACTGCTCGCCGCACCTGATCAGAGTACCTGGTTCGGCCGGCGCGATCACGCTTTCCTCTTGGTAGCGGCGCAGACAGGGCTCCGTCTATCCGAAATGACCGGGCTGACACGCGATGATGTCATTCTCGGCATAGGTGCCCATGTCCATGTGATTGGGAAAGGCCGGAAAGAACGGTGTGTGCCGCTTGCCAAACCAACAGTGGCTGTGTTGAAACGCTGGTTGTACGAGCAGACGCGCGGTAACGGACAGGTTCTGTTTCCCAATGCCCGAGGCTCGCACTTGAGCCCCGACGGCGTACATTATCTGTTGGTTAAACACTCCACAGCTGCTGCCAAGGTCTGCCCATCGTTGAAAAAGAAACGTGTCACCGTCCATGTCCTGCGTCACACCATGGCCCTCGATCTACTGCAAGCTGGTGTGGACCGCTCTGTCATCGCCTTGTGGCTCGGGCATAAATCCGTGGAAACGACTCAGATCTATCTGGAGGCCACGCTGGCTATGAAGGAGCAGGCGCTAGGCAAAACAACACCACTGAATGGCAAATTCAGTCGGTATCGACCCGGGGATCGCCTCCTTGGCTTCCTCAACAACTTGTAAACCGAACAATACTATGCCGAGTGATTGAAGAGTCCTATCTGTGCTTTGAGCAGCAATTTCCGCCTGAAAGCCATGGGCTCCCTAAGTCGCTCGGCATAGTCCGGGACACGGAATAGTGGCGGAATGTATGGGGACCAACTTTCTTTTTTCCGAGACTCGGACAGCGGTTTATGGCCGCAGCAATCCTCGAACGAATTATATAGCGGATGCCGAATCGCGTTAACGATTGCCCTCTGGCGCTAAGAAAGACATTATTCAGAGAATCCTGAATAGGTTCGCGTTCTGCAATGTACGCCTTCAACAGGGTAGCTGTTTCCTGCCACAGTGGAACTTGTCTTGTTTTACGACCCTTGCCTGTGATCGTTACCATTGGTGGCGGATCGAAATGTACATTCTCGATTCTAAGATCACAAGCCTCCTGAACTCGGGCTCCAGTGTTATAGAGGAAGTTTAACAGAGCATAGTCTCGCCTGCCGGATGTTTTTTTCCGGTCAATGCAGTCTATGACAGCCCTTACTTCTTTAACCTCAAGATACTCCATCATTCGATGAGAAGACTGTTTAAGGGGGATCGAGATCACTCTTTGATATTGGCCGATATGCAGAGTGTCCTGCGTTACAAGGTATTCGAAAAAGGTGCGCAAAGCGCTGAGACGAAGGTTTCTGGTAGCGACAGAGCAGTGCCGTGTTTTCTCTATGTCGCTCAAGAATGCAAGGGCGTTTTCCGCGCTCAGATCATCCAGCGATAGTTTGGAGATGTGGCTTCTAATATGCCTTGCTAAGAAGGCCAGGAAAAGCTTGATCGCATCCCTATATCCCAAGACGGTATTGTTGCTCAGCCCGCGGTGGTCTTTGAGATAGTCCTGGAAGAACGTCTGAACATAGTGCGTAAGCAGTCTAGATCTGTTCACGGCCGGCCTCCTTTCAGGATATTATCTGATTTGTGGATATGTTCAAAAAAGCGCTGCCCGGCCGTTGCCAAAAGACCGGAAGAAGGATGCAGATAAACCTGAGTGTAATCGATCTTCACGTGTCCAAGATACGTTGCAAGTAAAGGCAGGGCGGCATTGGGATCCTTGCCCGTTTGATAGACCTCATTAAGATAACGTGTGGCAAATGTATGTCGATAGTCGTGTAGCCGAGGGGAACGCCCTTGAACAGTTCTGATGCCTAATCGCTGTACGAAACCCTGGAATGTGATACTGACCGTTGAGTAGGCACATCTCCTTCCCAATTCATTTATAAAGAAAGGGGCCCCGGGTCTT
>PMYY01000084.1:16916-19105 GCA_003170655.1 Nitrospiraceae bacterium | reverse complement strand
AACATCGGAGATTGGGAATTGATTGTAGGTCTCCATCCCGGGGCACAGAAACCATTTAAATGCTGGCCTGCAAAAAACTTTATTGAAGCGGGCAATATGCTCCACAGTAAATTAGGATGCAGGATAGTCATCACTGGCGATGCCGGCGAGCGTCAAATCGCTGGACAGGTTGCCTCAGGGATTGATGGAGCAATCTCTTCCGCAGGAAGCCTTTCACTGAGAGGAACCGCGGCTTTAATCAAAAGGATGTCGCTTTTTATTACCAATGATACGGGTCCCATGCACATTGCTTTTGCATTGAAGACACCAGTTATTGCCCTGTTCAGTCCTACTGACCCTGCGTTGTGCGGGCCGTACCGGGCTGATAAGGCTGTAGTAATAGCAAAGAAGGCAACCTGTGTTCCATGCGTAGGTAAAAAATGCTATAATCCCAAATGTTTTGAGCTGATTACACCGCAGGAAGTCATCGCTGCAGCCGAAGGCCTTTTAAAACAAACAATAAATTGATGAANNTTGTTTATAACGTCTGGGACATCGATCAAATAAATGAAATTGGAGCATATGCCGTTATATTCGAATTTAAGCAGATCCTTAAGGAAGAGTTTAGATTTCTAAGGCTGTCATACAAGCTCAAAAGAGCCGCCATCCCTATCGTTACGTGGTGCCTGGATCTTCCCAATATAGGGGCGAGGCAATGGAAGCTATCACTGCTGTTGAAGACAAGACTGATAGATATTTTTGCGACCCATTCACTTCAGGGCCTGCAAAATATGCCCGGAATAAAAAGCACATTATTGTACCTGCCTAATGCAGCATGGACAAGCAGATATAATCTCGGTAATGTTTCTATGGAGGATCTCAGGGACACGGGCAGATATAATGTTGATGTCTCTTTTCTCGGTAACATCGATTCCAGGAAACATCCGGAGCACCGCCATCGGGCTGAATTCCTGAATGCATTGAGCGCATCGCTTCAACAAAAAAATATAATCCACCGATTTGAGGACAGCAGATATATTGATTTTAAATCCCAGATAGAATTGATTCAGAAGAGCAGGATTAATATCAACTTCGGATGTGCTGCGGACCGTCCGGAAAACAGCAGTTGGGGATTGCCCGAAAGGTGCTATGGGATCCCTGCTTGCGGAGGGTTCCTGCTTTCAGACGACAGGGTGCACGCAAGGGACGATTTTGCAGAGGGGGATGAGATTGTAATGTTCGGGGACCTGCTTGACTGCCTGCAGAAAATCATTTACTATCGGGAACGGCATGACGAAAGACGGAGAATTGCGGAAAACGCCTTCAACAGGATTAATAAAGAACACACATATGTGCATCGAGCAAAGAAACTGATGGCGGCAATTAATGAATTCCATGGCGCTAAAGCATGATTCTATTTTGGTAAAGTAATTCATGAAACAACCTAAGGTAAGCATAATAATACTGAATTGGAACAAACTCGACTATTCAAGAAACTGCATAGCCTCTATAGAGGGAAACACTTCGTATCCGAATTATGAGATTATTCTCTTTGACAACGGATCTTCGGAGCTGGGAACTGAAGAGTTTCTGTCGGGGGTAAAACGTAAGGTCATCAGGAGTCCTCAAAATCTGGGATTTGCAAAAGGCAATAACAGGGCTGCTGCCGCGGCCGATGGCGACTTGCTCTTGTTTCTGAATAACGACACCGTAGTCCATAATAATTGGCTTGAAACAATGATTAGTATGCTTCATGCAGAGCCGAAGTGTGGAATCGTCGGCAGCAGACTCCTCTACCCTGACAACACCATTCAGCACATAAGAGTGGCTTTTGATCACAGGGGAAACTGTGTGCATCCGTTCAAGAGATACCCCTCCGACATCCCGGAGGCCTTGCGCCCGGCTGAATGTGAAGCTGTAACCGGAGCGTGCATGCTTATGCGCAGGGAGACTTTTTCGAGAGTTGGTGGATTTGATGAAGGATATCTGCATGGCTCCGAAGATATTGATTTGTGTCTGAAAGTGAGAAAGCAGGGATTAAAGGTGATGTACTGCCCTGATAGTGTTATTACTCATTACGAACAGGTCTCCTTAAAGGAAAAAGGGCTGCACTTCAAGAAGAAAACTACAAGAGCCAACAGAAAGTTATTTATAAAGAGATGGGGCGGAAATTTGGATGAATTCAGATTGCCCAATGATTTCTCCGGGCT
>PMYY01000084.1:0-16910 GCA_003170655.1 Nitrospiraceae bacterium | reverse complement strand
GGCTGCAGAGGCGGCGTGCTTGGCAGGGCATTGAAGGACGAGGTGTCTGGGCGTACAGTGTGGGGGATGGAAAGTAACAGGGAAATGGCAAAGGATGCCCGGAGAAATCTGGACAGGGTAATTGGCGACGATATCGAAAACGCTGCTACCTTGTTGAGCGGGGATGCACTTTTCGATTGTATCATTTGTGCTGACGTGTTAGAGAATCTGAAAGACCCGTGGACTTTACTCGACAAACTATTGGACCACCTCGCTCCGGACGGCAGATTGGTGTGCAGCACTCATAATATCCAATATTATAAGGTGATAAAAGATATCATCAGAGACCGCTGGCTTTACAGGGCAGGAGGGTGTATGGACAGGGACCACCTTAGATTCTTCTCGTTGGCAACAATCAGGAACCTCTTTGCAACCTCCGGATATAGAATTCTCACCATCGAGAATAAAAAGCTGGCTGNNGATGTTTAGATTTCTCAAGTCACTCAGGGGCAACGAGTTAGACCGCCTTTTGAAAAAAGCGTCGAGTGAAAGAAAACAAAAATTCCTTATTGTTTGGAACCGTGGGCTCGGGGATATCGCTCTTGGGCTCTATGCCTTGGTGTACAGGATAAAAAGCGTGATGCCAGCCGCACATATTGCCTTTCTGACGAGAAAAGAGCTGGCAGACGGCTTCAGGCTCCTCGGCGGAGTTGATGTCGTAAGCGTCCCATGGTGGAAAAGAGGCGTGCCGATTGATCTTGAAGATTCATTGAAAAGATTGAACATATCCAAGTCTGACGGCGATGTAATTCTGGAGAAGGTTAATCCCACAAAATGGCTCTCGTGGCAGATTGGAAAACTTGTTCCTAAACTTGTTTGGAATGAAGAATACGATGAGTATTGCGAACGCTTTGCTCTTCCTGATGGGAGGCGTTGCATAGGTGTTCATCTTAATTCCGAGACCGGACAATTTTACAATTATCAGAAAGATTGGCCAGCGGAGAATTGGAAGATGCTATTTGAAAAGCTCTGCAAAAATAGCGATGCGAAGATAGTACTCTTCGGAAACGGTAAAACCGGCGATTTTGATATGCCGTCAATCATAGATTTGCGAGGTGAGACAGGGTTGCTGGAGCTGCTTTCCATCATTAAAAACAGATGCCATACTTTAATTGCGCCCGATGGCGGTGTCTTGTCTCTTACATATTACATCGACGCTTATTATCCAATTAAGGTCATTTCTTTATGGGGTGATGCGGGGCAGGGCGTATTAAAACAGCGAGTTCCTTCTCCGAACAAAGGGTTGATTCATGTTCCGCTATGCGGCGCGAGTGCAAACATTTCCAATATAAGTATCGATGAAGTAGTATCAAACATCTCATGCGGCAATAGATAATCCGGAGATTCCAAATACATGACAGACTGCAGTGCAAAAGAGTTTCCATATTATAAGATTTTTTTGCTGATAGGCCTTGTCTTTGGTGTCGTCTGGCTCTTTCTGATTCCCCCTTTTCAGGGGCCTGACGAGTTTATGCACTTTCATCGTGCATACCTATTATCTGAGGGAAAACTTGGGTTGGTCGTTGATCCGGCGTCCGGCCGGATAGGCCATTATCTGCCGGCCAGTATCCAGGAGTTAGAAGAAACCCTGCAATCCCACAAAATAGCTGGGCGTGGAGATGTAAAGCAAAGCCTCGAAGCGATGGCAAAGGCTACTAGGATAGAAATAAAACCCGAATCTTCTCTGTTTTATGATTCCATAGCTTATTATCCGCCCTTTGCCTATGCTCCGCATGTGGCTGCCATAGCAATTGCAAGAATGCTGGAGCTGCCGATTCTTTACGTTTACTATGCCGCGCGTCTCGGCGGTTTTATTTTCTTCGTTGTTATCATGTATTTGTTGATCAAAAATGTGCGTGTTCTAAAACTGCCGCTTTTGACGATAGCGCTTATGCCGATAAGTATACAACAGGGCATGATCGTAAGCGCCGACTGCGTTACTATCATTCTGATTCTTATGCTGGTATGTTATGTGATCAATATGACTTTTCATGATGGAGATAAAGTTATTGGTGCAAAAGAAATGGCTGTTTTTTATTTATTATGTGGTCTTATAGCACTTACAAAAGGACCGTATGTAATTTTAGCATTGTTGTATTTCATCATTCCGAGAAAAAGATTCAGTTCCGGTGTGGCATACTGGGCAGGCGGCATTGGAATGATCCTGGTGGGATTGGTATTAATCGGCACATGGAAGTTTTTTCAGACTGATTTATCGATGACAACGTCGACTGTCAGCGCGGTAGTAAATATATCTCATGGGAAAAATACAGATCCTTTTCACATCCTATACAGGGTTTTTTTTAATACCATGTTTTCGGTTTATCTGGCCAAGTCCGCGTTTTGGCTCGGATGGACTGATGTCAGGTTGCCGGTAGTATTTCTAGTGGCATACTCTTTCCTCATGTTATGGCCGCTTTTAATCGTCGATAAGGCCATAGATGAAAGATTTGCTGACTTGAGAAAGACCGGATTTGTTATTGTTGCATTCATATTTTGCGTCTGGACTGCTTATCATGTCAGCATGTATCTAGCAGAGCCCCAAAGGCCTGAGGGCAAAATATTGGGCATGCAGGGCCGATATTTTGTCCGATTGTTATTCCCGCTCTTGGTCGGTATCTATTGTGTCATTCCGAATAAATGGCGGCTGATGTGCTCAAGATTGCCATGGCGCTTCGACGTGCTTATAAAAATACATTGTGTGTTATTGGTACTTCTTCTTGCCGTTGCGACAGGATATATTTTTGTCCGATATTACGCGTAATTGGCTGCCAAAATTGCTGAGGTGGGGGTATAAATGAGGATTGCAGTGTTCTTTGATAAGTTTAATCAAAGTCATGAGACAAAAGACCCGGGGCAGATCGTGATGGGACTAAGAGATCTTGGCGTTCAAAGCGAGATGATTACAATTGACAAGCCTTCATTGAGAGAGGGCAATACTTCAATTCCTGTCAGGTTACTGTCAAAGGGGCAGGCAGCTGATGTAGAGTACTGGCGCAGTGTGCCGTATGATGTGATGATTGCATATACAAGGTTATACTCTGAAATTGCTTCCACACTGAAAGAAGCAGGGAAAACTGTGTTGGTAAAAGCAGATACTGACGGCAGACGTATCTTTCCAGTTTATCCCAGAGATATGTCCTATTACACATATAAGAAAGCAACAGAAAAAGTTAAAATATTCTATAAAAGATTTAAACGGCGGTTAGAGGGCCAGAGACGCGCGAACCAGCTCGCAGAGCATATAAAACTTGCAGATGGTGTCGTTGTTGAGTCACCTCAGGCATGCGCCAACCTTAGCTACATCCTTTCATATTGGGAGATGCCCGAATTGATCAAGAAGATATTTGTTATCCCAAATCCTGTTTCCAATTCGTTTTCTTCAACTTCGTTGCAGGTTAAGAACAAATTGATAGTGGCAGTCGGCGAATGGGATGGAAGGGTCGGCAACTCTTACATAAAGAATACAGACACAATGGTAAACGTGCTGTGCCGATTTTTAATACAAAGGCCCGATTATGAAGCAGTAGTGATCGGAAGAGGAGACGCTATTGTCCGAAAATTTGCAGAGAGATGGTCATCGCGCCATAAAATAAATCTTCATATCACGGGATTTATACCAAACAGCGAGGTTGCACAGTATCTGGGAAAGGCTCAGGTCTTATTCATGCCGTCACTTTATGAATCCTTCGGTATTGCGGCAGCGGAAGCTCTTTGCAAGGGCTGTTCATTGGTAGGCAGTCCCATAGAGAGTTTTTATTTTCTCGCAAAAGGTGGTTCAACGGGAACGTTAGCGCCGGATTTCACGGAAGAAGCATATCTGGGCGCACTTTCGGCTGATATCTGCAAGTGGGAAAGAGGCTGTTACTCGCCGCAGGAAATAAGTTCCTTATGGTATTCAACATGTAATCGCAAGGCAATTGCAGAAGACTTTCTGAGGGTAATAGATAAACTTGGGATGGCGACATAATTAAAGAGGACGAAGCGGACTGGTATATAATAAAAGTCCGTACTTTGGAAGAAAGGATAATTAATGTCTCTGGAAACTATATTTAAGGGCGCAAAACGCGGGACATGGAAGGACGATCTCGCGATCTTCTGGCTCCTGTCGAAACCGTATCTGCCCAGACTTTTTGCCGCAATGTTGTGCAGTCTAGTTCTTTCCGGAATAAACGGAGCTATAGCTTGGGGCACCAAGATCGCTGTTGATGACATCTTGATCACAAAAAATATTGTTTATCTCTATTTCCTGACCATCGGCGTTGTAGTGCTTTTTCTTTTTAAGGGTATTTTCGCGTTCTGCAACAACTATTTGATGTCGTCAATCGGCGCCAAGATAGTAAGGTCCATCAGGCAGGAGGTTTACGGTAAAGTAATTTCCCTGCCGCTTTCATTCCATTCTCATACCTCTAGCGGTGTTGTTGTTTCCAAGATGCTTAATGATGTCGGCATCCTTCAGGGTACGGTCGGGTTTACTATTAAAGACTTCATAGTCGAAATCGCCACCGTTATCGTGCTGGCAGGGGTAGCCGTTTACCGCAAATGGGACCTCGCCCTGTTATCGTTTATTGTAGTGCCACTGATGGTGTACAGCATAGCCAGATTGGGCAAGCGCATGAAAAAGACCGGGATGCTGACAAGGGAGCTTATAGCCAGAATTACAACCATCTTCAATGAGACAGTCCAGGGGGTGAAGATAATCAAGGCCTTCACCATGGAAGGGGCGATGATGGGGCGGAGTGAAAAAGCGCAGGCCGACTATTATCGCAATTCGATGAGGGAGATCAGAATCAATGAAGGATCTTCGCTGATCGGAGAAGTTCTAGCCGGTGCCGGTATTGCAATGATCATGTTTTATGGCTTCAATCTTGTAGTCTCAGGCCAGATGACGGCAGGCGATTTTGTGTCATTCATTGTTGCAGTGGGGTTGATGTATACGCCGCTTAAGCGATTGAGCCGCGTACATAACAATTTCCAGTCAGGGCGCAATGTTCTTGACAGGATCGGAGAGATAATGGCCACCGAGTCCGAAAAGATGATAGGCAATGAACTGGACGTCAAAGGTGACATTGTATTCGACAATGTATCATTCATATATCCGACAGCATCCGGCAAGGCGCTCCAGAATGTGAATCTTTCGGTTCAGCACGGGAATATAGTGGCGCTTGTCGGATATAGTGGTGCAGGTAAAAGTACTCTTGTTGATCTTGTCGCCGGCTTCTGGTATCCCACGGAGGGAACGATCTATATAGACGGCAAAGATATCAGGACACTTTCACTTCATTCGCTGAGAAGCCATATCGGTACTGTTACCCAGGACATCATGCTCTTCGACGATACTGTAAAGGAAAACATACGCTTCGGCCGTCCTGATGCAACAGATGAAGAGGTGATCGAGGCCGCCAAGGCCGCATTTGCGCATGATTTCATCATGGATATGCCGCAGGGCTATGACACAATGATAGGCGAGCGTGGCGTAAGAATTTCTGGAGGGCAAAAACAAAGGGTAACAATTGCCCGCGCGATCATCAGAAATCCGTCCATCCTTATCTTGGATGAGGCTACATCCTCTCTCGACACCGAATCTGAACACCAGGTGCAGAAAGCGCTGGAGCAGCTCATGAAGAACAGGACTACCATCGTAATCGCTCATCGTCTCTCGACTATCCAAAATGCCTCGCGCATTATTGTCATGAGCGGCGGGCGTGTCATCCAGGAGGGCACGCATGATGAACTCCTTACGCAGGGTGGCCTGTACCAGGAGCTTTATAATATGCAGTTCATGAGTACTGAATCGAAAGAGGAGTCCAAGATATGAAATATGGCGAAAAAGCAGTTTCGGAAGTGAAGCTCGAAATCTGGCCCAATCCTAGCCCTGAGCGCGATTATGAAATAAATATCTCCTTTCCGGAATTTACCTGTCTTTGCCCGAGGTCGGGGTATCCCGATTTTGCAGTAATAAAAATAACGTACATCCCGGCAAAAAAGATCGTGGAATTGAAGGCGCTGAAGCTCTATCTGAATTCATTCCGCGACAAATACATTTCCCACGAGGAGATTGCGAACCTGATCTTTGGCGAACTGCAAAAGGTACTGAAACCGAGATCTCTCGAAGTAATCGGTGATTTTAATCCCAGAGGCAATGTGAAGACAGTAGTTACAGTCTCTTCGAAAAAGAACCGATAGCAACCCCGAAGGAGGACGTCGCCCATTGTTCCACTGGCTTCGCGACCATCGCCGCGCCGAGGCGCAAAAGCGTCTGTTCCCGCCTGAATGGGAGGACTTCGTGCGCGTGAACGTGGCCCACTACTGCATGCTCGATGCCGTCGAGCGCGCCGAGCTGCGCGCTATGATGCAAGTTTTCCTGGAGGAGAAGCATTGGGAGGGGTGTGGCGGCCTCGACCTTACCGACGAGATTCGCGTCACCATTGCGGCACAGGCGTGTCTGCTTCAACTGGGACTCCCCCATGACTACTATCGCAACGTTGAATCGATCCTCATATACCCATCCACCGTAGTGCCTCCCGAGCACCACCCGGGTGTATTCGAGCGCGTGGACGGGCCACTAGCAGCTTCTGACCCGCTCATAGGTCAGGCCTTCGCCCAGGGTCCGGTGATTCTCGTGTGGGACGCCGTCCTCCACGGTGCGCGCCACCCCGAGCAGGGACACAACGTGGTATACCACGAGTTCGCCCACAAGCTCGACATGCTNNTGCTCCCACGAATTTCTGCGGCTGCGCCGCCTCGCCGAGAAGGGCCACAAAACATTCCTCGACGCCTACGGCGCGAAAAACGAGGCCGAGTTCTTCGCAGTGGCAACCGAAGAGTTCTTCGATCGTCCGCTTGCGCTCCAAAAAACACGCCCCCGCACTCTACCGTGTCCTCAACGCCTACTACCGCCAGGATCCGGCAGGGCGAGCGAACCGCACCTGCCCCGTAAAAGAGTGAGCAGTTCACGTGCGGTCCTGCGCCCTTCTACACACCGGATGTGAGACTATGGTACGAACAGCAAGTGGCAATAACGTACTTGATGAAGCAAAAACAACGACCTGCCAAAGTCCGGACTGTTGATGAGTTGAGATAGGTATAAAGTTCCTTAGGAGTGGGTCCTCGACTTCGGACTATTCGATGTCAAATGCCAGTACTCAAGCATCAAAGCATCTCTCCTGTATTAGCATATTAAAATGAGACTGCATAAAGGAAGAGGTGAATATCATCAATAAGCCAGTATTGCCTAAGCAACTATTGAGAAAAGTGAAAGAAATTCTGGACGCCTGTTGAGCACGGCCTTAGTCATTGAAAGAGGGCCATCTAGCGCTAAACGGCGGCCTTCTTGGCCCTCTCGATAAACTTCCTTACCTTTTTTAGATCTTTCTTCCCCTTTGCGGCTTCGACGCCACTGCTCACATCGACGGCATAGGGCTTGACCCAGCTGACCGCTTTTTCGATGTTCTCTGGCGTCAAACCTCCCGAAAGAATGATATTGCCGAACTTCTTCGCCTCGACGGCGATGTCCCAATTGAATATTTGGCCTGTGCCGCCGTATGATGACGGCGCATAGGAATCTATAAGATATGCAGCTATGCCTTTATACAGTTCGAGCGGTTTGAGGTCGACAAAATCCTTGACCCTAAACGCCTTAACTACCGGTTTCCAGATAGAGCACGTCTGAGGTGTCTCATCGCCATGGAGCTGAAGGACCCGAAGCCGTGCTGATGCCATGATCTCTTTTATCTTCGCTGGGTCTTCATTCACAAATACGCCGACTGTGGTAATGAAGGGGGGCAGTTCGGCCATAATCTCAGCCGCTTTTTCAGGGATCACATATCGCGGGCTATTCGGATAAAAGACGAATCCTAGTGCATCGGCTCCGTATTCGATCGACGCAAGCGCGTCTTCCAGATTGGTGATACCGCAAATCTTGATTTTCATGGCAACCTCATTAAGATAAATTCTCTTGTGTTTCTTTTGACTGACTATTTTATCACCGGCAGCTTCGCCAGGGATTCCTTTATAGACTCATCGGGATACTCGAAATCGACAAGCTTGCCGTTCAGGTAATCGTCGTAGGCAGCCAGGTCGAGATATCCATGTCCGCTCAGGTTGAAGAGGATGCACTTCTCCTTGCCTTCTTCCTTGCAAAGGAGAGCCTCATCGATAGCCGCCCTGATGGCGTGGGAACTCTCAGGTGCCGGTATGATAGCCTCGGTCTTAGCGAACACCATGGCTGCCTCGAAGACTGTCAATTGCCGATAAGCCCTGGCTTCAATGATGCCGTCCTTGTAAAGTTGCGATACGAGCGGCGAATCGCCGTGATAACGGAGACCGCCAGCATGAATGCCTGGAGGCATGAAATCGTGGCCAAGTGTGTACATCATAAGAAAAGGCGTCAACCCGGCAGTGTCGCCGAAGTCGTACCTAAAATCTCCCTTGGTCAGTGTCGGGCAGGAGCTCGGCTCGACAGCGATGGCGCGCAACTCTTTGCCGTTGATCTTATCGGCCAGAAATGGGAAGGCGATGCCGCCGAAGTTCGATCCGCCGCCGCAACAGCCGATAACTATGTCCGGATATTCACCAGCTATGGCAAGCTGTTTTTTGGCCTCCAGTCCAATGACCGACTGGTGGTAGACGACATGGTTCAATACCGAGCCCAGCGCGTAGTTCGTGTCAGGGTGAGTGGCCGCGTCTTCAACAGCTTCGGATATTGCCAGCCCGAGACTTCCAGGGTTATTTGGATCAAGTTCGAGGGCTTTTCTCCCTGAATTAGTAATAGTGGAGGGACTCGGATGTACAGTTGCGCCCCACGTCTCCATCGCGATCCTCCGATACGGTTTCTGGCTGTAGCTGACTTTGACCATGTATACTGTCACATCGAGCCCGAACATGGTTCCGGCAAGCGCCATCGAAGAACCCCACTGGCCTGCGCCCGTCTCGGTCGCTATCCGTTTAATCCCGGCTTTTTTGTTATAGTAGGCCTGCGGTATAGCGGTGTTCGGCTTGTGGCTGCCCGCCGGGCTTACCCCTTCGTACTTATAGTATATCCTGGCCGGGGTCTTGAGAAAGGCTTCGAGTCGTTTTGCCCGAAAGAGCGGAGAAGGTCTCCAGAGAGTATAGATATCGAGCACCTCTTCGGGGATGTCGATCCAGCGCTGGGTCGACACTTCCTGCTCTATGAGGGCCATAGGGAATATGGCCTTCAGGTCATCGGGGCCGACCGGTTGCTGGGTGCCTGGATGCAATGGAGGCTTCGGAGGGTTCGGCATGTCAGGCGTTATGTTGTACCACTGTCTAGGGATCTCTTTTTCTGAAAGTATGATCTTGGTCTCCTGCATAATTCCCCCCGTTGGCTTAATTAGTAAAAACTATTTTAGCACAAATAGGCGCCGCAACAGCATTCTCAAACCGCGATAAGCATACTGAATAACAAGGAAATATGATATAATAACTGACTTTACGATTGGGGATGAGACCATAAAAAAATTACCTGACAACAAAGGCTATTTCGGACCATACGGCGGAAGGTTTGCGCCTGAAACGCTCATGCCTGCGCTCCTGGAGCTCGAAGCCGAATACGGAAAGGCGAAAGAGGACAGGGCGTTTAAGAACGAACTCGAACTCCTTCAGAGTACTTACATCGGAAGGCCGACTTCTCTATATTTCGCTAAGCGGCTGACAGATCATCTCGACGGAGCGAAGATATATCTTAAGAGAGAGGACCTCGCCCATACGGGTGCGCACAAGATCAACAACGCCATCGGCCAGGTGCTGCTCGCAAAGAAGATGGGCAAGAAACGAGTCATTGCAGAAACTGGCGCTGGACAGCACGGCGTCGCGACCGCCACTGGTGCAGCACTTTGCGGACTTGAATGCGAGATATACATGGGCTCCATCGACATTAAGCGACAGGCCCTGAATGTCTTCAGGATGAAGCTTCTGGGGGCAAAGGTGAATGAGGTTTCGATAGGCTCGCAGACGCTCAAGGATGCGATCAACGAATCAATGAGGGACTGGACAACGAACGTCAGGACCACCCATTACGTACTCGGTACGGTATTCGGGCCGCACCCTTTCCCTTCGATCGTGCGGGATTTCCAGGCTGTAATCGGGAAAGAGGCGAAAAGGCAGATACTGAAGGCCGAGGGCAGGCTTCCCGATTACCTGATAGCCTGCGTCGGCGGCGGCAGCAACGCCATGGGACTGTTCAACGAATTTCTTTCCGATGATATAAAGATGATAGGTGTCGAGGCTGGAGGCAAGGGCATTGAAGGCGGAGAGCACGCAGCGCGCTTTGCTGGAGGATCAATCGGAGTACTTCAGGGATGCAAGACTTACCTGCTGCAGGACAACGACGGCAATGTACTCGAAACGCATTCGGTATCCGCGGGCCTCGATTATGCTTCCGTCGGTCCGCAACACGCCTTTTTTAAGGATTCGGGCCGCATTGAATATACCTATGCAGTCGATGCCGAGGCTCTTGCAGCCTTCGAGCTACTGTCGAGGACCGAAGGCATTATTCCGGCCCTCGAATCAGCACATGCAATTGCAGAGGTCGCGAAGCTCGCCCCCCGCTTGCCGAAGGACAAGATTATCATCGTCAATCTTTCGGGGCGCGGCGATAAGGACGTGCAGCAGGTGGCGAAGATCAAGGGAATAGAGATCTGCTGATATGAACAGGATAGATAAAACATTCAGGAGACTGAAAGAGACTGACAAGAAGGCCTTTATCCCTTATATCATGGCCGGAGACCCCGACATCGACAAGACCATGGAACATATACTCATGCTTGAAGAGTGCGGCGCGGATATCATCGAACTAGGTGTGCCATTCTCCGATCCAGTCGCCGATGGGCCTACTATCCAGCGGGCGGCTGAAAGGGCGCTCGCGGCTGGAGTCTCTTTGAGGAAAATGCTGGTCTTCATGGCAGATTTGAGGAAACGTTCGCAAGTTCCAATCATATTCATGACATATTACAATCCCATCTATAAGTACGGAGAAGAAGTCTTTGTTACTGATGCGGCTAATGCAGGGGTCGATGGCTTTATCATACCGGACCTCCCGCCGGAAGAGGCAGGAAGTCTGAGAAAGAGCTGCCGTTCAAAAGGGCTTGATACGATATTCCTTGTTGCGCCGACCTCTACGGAGGAGCGGATGAAAAGTATCGCATCGGCGTCCAAGGGATTTATCTACTACGTTTCGATGACAGGCATTACCGGCACGAAGCTTTCTCTTGAAGATCATTTCAGGAATCATATCGGCCGCCTGAAAGAGCTGTCCGGCAAGCCGATAGCGATAGGTTTCGGCATATCGACTCCCGATGACGCGCGCAGCATGGCGTCGGTCGCCGACGGTGTAATCGTCGGAAGCGCAATAGTGAAAAAATTCCACGAGGACCCCGGCAATGCACGGGAATTCATTAAGAAATTAAGAGAGGCGGTTTGATTGCGGATTATGCATTGATGATTGCAGTTATGAAATCATTGATCATCAATCTCAAATCCTAAATCTTAAATCACTATGGCCTGGTTTAAAAAAAGCAAAGAGATAAAGACCGAGAAAAAGGTAAAGATTCCCGAGGGTCTCTGGATCAAATGCGACAGTTGCAAGGAGATCATTTACAAGAAGGAGATCGAGAAGAACCTCCAGGTCTGCCCGAAGTGCAACTACCACTTCAGGATCAGCGCGAGGGAGCGCATTGACTTAATTGCGGATGAGGGGAGCTTTGTAGAACTCGACAATGATCTCACACCCTCGGATCCGCTCAATTTCAAGGACAAGGCATCCTATGCTGAAAGGCTTAATGAGTATCGGCTTAAGAGCGAAATGCCTGAGGCGGCCATTTACGGAGATGCCGTCATAAACACGAGACCGGTGGTGCTCGCAATCATGGATTTCTCTTTCTGGGGCGGAAGCATGGGCTCTGTCGTGGGAGAAAAGATCACGCGGGCCGCAGAGCGCGCTCTCGAAAAGAAAATCCCCTTTTTAACTGTTTCCGCTTCAGGCGGGGCGAGGATGCAGGAAGGCATGTTTTCCCTTATGCAGATGGCCAAGGTCTCGGCTGCTGTCTCCAGGCTCAAGGATTCCGATGTCCTCTACCTTTCTATTCTCGCCGACCCGACATTCGGTGGCGTAACTGCAAGCTTCGCCATGCTCGGAGATGTGATCATTGCCGAACCGAAATCGCTTATCGGTTTCGCCGGGCAGAGGGTGATCGAGCAGACGATCAAGCAGCAGCTGCCCGAGAATTTCCAGCGTGCTGAATTCCTCCTCGATCACGGAATGATCGATCTTGTCGTTGAGAGGCGGGAACTGAAGAGCAAAGTATACAAGCTTATCGAGCACTTCATGCCACTGTTCCAGGACGTTACTCGGCCATGAGCTACCGTGCTGCGATCGACTATCTTTATAGCCTCCAGAAGCACGGTATTAAACTCGGACTCGACAAGACGGGAAAGATCCTTTCCCTGATCGGCAACCCGCATACACAGTTCAAATGCATCCATATAGCCGGCACTAACGGCAAGGGATCGGTGTCGGCCATGATCGCATCCATCCTGAGGACCTCAGGGTTCCGAGTCGGACTGTTCACATCTCCCCATCTTGTGAGTTTCACTGAGAGGATCAGGGTGGATGCTGCTGATATCACAGAGAACGAGGTGGCAGAATTAACGGACGAGGTGAGAGCAAAGGTCGAGGCCTGCGAAGAAAACCTGACCCCTACATTTTTCGAATTTGTGACTGCCGTTGCATTCACCTATTTTGCGCGGCANNGAAAAGGCTGGAATTATAAAAGAGGGAGTACCCGTCGTGTCTGCTTCGCAACAGGTGGAGGCTGCCGAGGTAATAGCAGCAACAGCAGGAAACAGGAATGCTCCGCTCTTTATTTTTGGTGAACATTTTATGGGCAATCTGAAGGCTTCAGATCTCGAGGGCACCAGGTTTGACTACTTCAATGGTGAGGTAAGACTGGAGGAGTTGTTCACCCCGCTTGCCGGAGAACATCAGGTCATGAACGCAGCCCTTGCGGTCAAGGCGACCATGCTGGCGCTTGAAAGAACGGAAGAAAAAGATAATGCAGAGGCAGGCTCCCATGCAAGCCCGCCGCAGAACATCGAAAGGTCCGAAGCGATAAAGGCAGGGCTTGCGGCCACCCGGTGGCGCGGAAGGCTTGAACTCGTCAGCACAGACCCGCCGGTTATTATAGACGGGGCGCACAATGCCGGTGCTGCTGTCGCGCTTGCAGCCTTCATCTCGAAGTATCTGGCGGGTCGAAAGGTCATCCTTGTTTTGGGGATCATGGCGGATAAAGATGTCGATGATATTCTGCGCGCACTACTTCCGATTGCAGATGAAACTATTTTCACCTCGCCGGCATACAGCCGTGCCGAATCGCCTGAGCGACTCGCCAGCCTGGCGCAGGATGCCGGATTTGCGAATGTTCATGTAAGTCTCACAGTGAAAGACGCCGTGGCATTGGCAAAAGACCGGCAGGCTCTGCTTTCAAGCGATATTCAAGCGGTAATAGTCATAAGCGGCTCCTTTTATACAGCAGGCGAGGCACTGCAAGAGATGGGGGAAAATTCGATACTAGGCACGCTGAGAGAGACGAGATGAAAGGCATTGATGAAGCGAGAAAGAGGCTTATCACTGCAATCGGCACCAGGCTGAGTCTAGGCATGCTAGCATCTCTTTTCCTTATGACAGGCTCTGCCTCTGGGAACACCATCACTTCCGACAAACTCGAGTATTTCAAGGAAGAACAGCGGTATGTGGCGACCGGGAATGTCCAGATCGTTAAAGACAGCACCGTTGTGAAGTCGGACGAAGCGGTCTACTTCAGTGAGACGGGCGATGCTTACTTGACAGGTCATGTCAGCATAGATGACAAGGATTACCTGATTAACACAGAGGAAGCCGAATTCAACCTCGACGATAATACGGGTAATCTGAACAATGCGATCATATTCTTCAAGAAGGACAAATACTGGATCAGCGGCATAAATATGCAGAAGCTCGGAGAGAATCATTACTATGCAAAGACCGCTTATTTCACGACCTGCGACGCCGAATCATATCGGACAGCAAAGGTAATTACCTCTTCTGACATCCCCGCCTCACAAAGACCGGACTGGTGTCTTAAGGGTGATGATGCTGATATCGTTGTCGGAGACAAGATTGTTACTACGAATGCTACATATCGGGTCAAGAATTTGCCCATATTTTATTCGCCTTATTTTTCAGCCCCAGTCGGCAGCGGACGCGAGACGGGGTTCCTGATACCGGCTGTNNCGGCAACAGTTCGGACAAGGGGATTCGGTTCAGTCCAACTTTCTTCTGGGCGATCGATGAGAACAAAGATGCGACTTTCACTGCCGATTACTACAGCAAGAGAGGGATTGGAGAGGGGGTTGAATACCGTTTCGTCGATTTCAACCACGAGGGTACGTGGCATGTCTACCACATGGGGGACGACGTGCTGCACAAGGACTATATAGAGGTAAAGGGTACCGAAAGATATTCTGTGGGTAATGTGAAGGCTTTTGTCGACGTCAATTATATAAACGATCAAACATTCAGTCAGGAATACCCCAAGGACTTTCAGTCGAGCATTAGCCGTTTCCTGCAATCTACCGCCGAGGTGTCAGCCCCCATTAACAACTCGAGGATATATCTTCTAAGCCAGTACTGGGTAAACCTGCAGATAGGGCTCCCGGAGCATGTGCCTCAAAAAATGCCTGAAGTTGGTTATGTTTTAAATCCGACGGCAGTCGGGCCGGCGATCTTCACTCTCTCGGCGAACGCGGCTAATTTTATTCGTAGCGAGGAGCCGCATGGACAGAGGATAGATATCAAGCCTGAGCTTTCATACTCGTTAGGGGACACTGTCCGGCTGACACAGGCGATTTCACTAAGAGAAACAGCCTACAAGCTGACAGATGGTCAAGGCTTCGGCTCTTCGCCTCATCGAGAGATATTCCAGTACAATGCTCAGGCCCAGATGCGTTTTGTTAAGAATTACGAATCATTTCAGCACATTGTGGAACCCTCCGTGGAGTTTACTTTTATTCCATCGGCAAAGGTTTTACCCATTTTCGATTCTACAGAGCTACCTTCGAAGACGACTCTGGTGCAGTTTGTCCTGCTGAACAAGTTCAGGTCCGATACTTTTGATATTGCACTTCGGTTTTCTCAGCCGTATGATTTCAACGCCGACAATTCCCATTTAGTTGTTGATAACTTTAACGCCAGCGCAGACGGCTTCACCATTCCACCCGGAAGCTCTCGTCGCTTGCAGCCAACTCGCCTGGAAGGAGCTGTCGGCTGGTCGGCGATTCCGGTGAATTTCACATTTGATGTTGCCTATGATATCGGCGATAAGCAGCTGAACAACCTCAACTCGGGCATCAATTTCAGGGTGTTCAAAGATATTTCCCTCGGTCTTGGCGAGCGATATTCGCTGGTCGACAACCTGCTGCTCTATACGCTTGGGCTTAATGCGCCAATTGACAAGCATTGGTCGCTTACCTTATCTACCGGCTATGATGCCAAGGGGACGGGGCTCCAAGATTTCTCATTAAACACCATATACAAAGAACAGTGCTGGGATGTAAATTTATCAGTCACAAGGAGACCAGCCTCTACAATCACGCCTAGCTCATATTCCTACCTGATCCTGCTTGAACTGAAGGGGATCGGGGCATTCAAGCTCTGATGAATATAGTAGTAAATCTGGACAAGGACAAGGGCATCACTTCCCAGTGTGCGGTCACTGCTGTAAAAAAGGCATTTAAGGTAAGGAAGGCTGGTCATACCGGCACCCTCGATCCGATTGCGACCGGCGTCATGCTGGTATGCCTCAATGAAGCAACGAAGATTGCCGCGCTTGTAGAATCACTCGAAAAAGAATATGTCGCAACCGCGAAGCTCGGTGAAGCAACCGATACTTTCGATTCCGAGGGTAAGATTATCAGGATTGAAACTGACATCAGGACCACTGCTGATGATATCGAAGGGATTTTGCCCAGGTTTGCAGGAGAGATCGAGCAGGTGCCGCCCATGTATTCGGCACTGAAGGTATCGGGACAACCTCTCTACAAGCTAGCCCGCAAAGGCCTGGAGGTCGAGCGGAAACCCCGGAAAGTTACAGTGAAAACGATAGAGCTGCTCGCNNTTCTTTAAAATAAAGATTGTCTGTTCCAAAGGGACATATATCCGTTCGATCTGCAACGATATTGGTGACATGCTCGGGGTCGGTGCCCATGTTACGGAGTTGATGAGGACGCGCGTGGGTAATTTCAAGATCGAAGAGGCCGCGAATATAGGCGAGCTGCCCCAAAAGGCTTCGGCACTCCATTCAGTCGACGCCGTGCTGGTCCATCTGCCCGAAATGATCGTTACCGGCGACGACCTTGAGAAGGCGCGCCATGGCAATCCTATTCCCCTTTTCATGTTGCCCGAATTTCACCGGATGGCAGGATCGGCGGTCCGTCTCAAGGACAGCAACGGCAGGATCTTTGGCATTGGAAAAGTTGCAAAGGACTTTATTAAAATAGAACGCTTGCTTTTTCTCTAAGCGAATAAACGGAGGCACCATGATATCGCGATACACCCGCCCTGAAATGGGCGTACTCTGGGAAACTGAAAATAAATATCAAAAATGGCTCGACGTTGAGATAGCCGTCTGCGAGGCGTGGGCAGAACTAGGTGAAATACCCGCGGACGCCCTTGCTGTTATAAAGGGGAAGGCCCGTTTTGACACGGTCAGGATCGACGAAATAGAAAAGACCGTCAAGCATGATGTCATTTCCTTTCTCACCTCGGTTGCAGAGTTTGTAGGCCCTGAATCGAGATATATCCACAAGGGGCTCACCTC
>PMYY01000126.1:5097-5492 GCA_003170655.1 Nitrospiraceae bacterium | reverse complement strand
CTTGCCCAGACAATTGAGCTGAAAGATCCTTACACGAAGGGACATTGCGAAAGGGTTGCCACTTACGCACTAATGCTGGCCGATGGCATGGACTTGTCCGATGTCATGAAGAAAAATATCAAATACGGAAGCTGGCTCCATGACTGCGGCAAGATCGGCGTCCCCGAAATAATACTGAACAAGCCGAGCGAGCTCGATGACGAGCAATTCGCAACTATGAAAAAACATTCACGCTGGGGTGCAGATGTCGCAAAAACCGCCCAATTGCCCGAACCGGTCGTCAATATCGCCCTATACCACCATGAGAGATTCAACGGCGAAGGATATCCGCTTGGACTCAAAGGCATAAACATCCCTCTCGAAGCCCGTGTTGTAGCGATAGCAGATGCCTTCGA
>PMYY01000126.1:0-5008 GCA_003170655.1 Nitrospiraceae bacterium | reverse complement strand
GAGGAAAATGTACTGCGCTCGCTCAAGCGGCTCTTCATGTCTGAAGACTACACGGTACTTACGGCGCTGTCCGGCCCTGATGGCCTTGCAGTCCTCAAAGAGGTCGAGGTGCCGGTAATAGTCTCGGACCAGCGGATGCCGGTAATGACCGGCGCCGAGTTCCTCGAAAAATCCAGAGAACTATCGCCGGACTCGGTGAGGATAATCTTAACGGGCTATGCAGATGTTGAGGCGGCAATAGGCGCCATCAACAGGGGTGGCGCCTACCGTTACGTATCGAAGCCCTGGAACGACAATGAACTGCTGCTTGTGATAAAAGACGCATTCGATAAATATCGCCTGGTCAAAGAGAATAAATATCTTACCGAACTCACAATACAGCAGAATGGCGAACTGAAAAAGTGGAGCACCGAACTCGAATTCTATGTCCAGCAGCATACTATAGAGCTGACGAACCAGAACAAGGAGCTAAAAAAGCTAAATGCGAAGTTGAAGAATAACGTATCCGAAGTCCTTGGCTCTCTTTCGGGCCTGATCGAACTCAGGAACCGCTCGATGCGCAACCATTCGAACAACGTCGCTCTCCTATCGAAGTCGATAGCTGAGGAAATCGGCCTGACGTCCCTTGAAACCGAAACAATTGCGGTCGGCGCGCAACTTCACGATATCGGCAAGATCGGGGCCCCCGATATCATTCTGATAAAAAACATCGACGAACTTTCTTCAGATGAAATGGCTGAATACGTAAAACACCCGATCAGGGGACAGGCCGCGATCGATGGTATCGAAGATTTCAGGGGGCCAGGCATTCTTGTTCGGCACCATCACGAGTGGTATAACGGCAAGGGCTTCCCAGACGGCTTGAAGGGCGAGAATATCCCGATTGGAGCACGTATAATCTCCATTGCGGACAGCTTGGACAGGACACTTCAAGGCGAAATGCGTAGTATCGACACTGCTCTGATACAGATTAAATCCATGCTTGCCTCTCAATTCGACGCCGCACTGTACGCATCACTCGAAAAAGCGGCGCGTAAGTTATTCTCCTCCATAATCCGCAACGACATCGTAGAGATAGAGCTGAACACGAAAGACCTTTCCCCGGGTATGATCCTGTCCAGAGACGTAAGCACCGGCACGGGGCTGCTGCTGCTCCGCAAGGGGACCGTCCTTAACGAAAAAAATATCGAAACGCTCAAAAGGGCGGTCTATCTCGACCCTTCGAAACGCGGCATCTTCGTGACTACTAAAAAAGGTGTTTCATGATAGAATACGACGAACAGGGAAAAAAGATGGTGCTGAAGCTCGTCTATTACGGACCTGCCATGTCCGGCAAAACAAAAAACCTGCTGAGTCTTCATGACCTAATCGAAAAGAAAGGCAGAGGCGACCTAATGATGCTCGATACGGCGGATGATCGTACTATCTATTTCGACCTCCTGCCTTTCTTAATCGCCTGTCCGAGCGTGCTGAAAATAAAGATAAAGGTCTATACGGTCCCCGGACAGGTAAAGCACGATGCCACCAGGAAAGCCGTTCTCTCAAGGGCCGACGGTGTCGCATTTATCGCCGACTCTCGTCTGGCGGAGATGCAGAACAACGCCGAGAGCTTCGAGAATCTTGAAAAGAATCTCGGCTTCGTCGGTATCGATATCGAAAAAATACCTCTAGTGATACAATTCAACAAGAGAGACCTCAAAGACATCATTCCAGAAGAGGAGGTACGCGAAACATGGGGAAAGACAGATCTGCCCATCTTAATGGCCTCCGCCCTTTTCGGAAAAGGCGTTACCGAGACCTTCTGGGCACTCCTGGAGCGCACGTATGAAGCAATCGATGCCCGTATCGGCCTCAATGCGAACCACGGGCTCACCAGGGAATCTTTCCTCAGCCGTATACTAAGTTTGAGCACATCAAATCCGAAGAGTTGAGATTATGCATTCTAAAATAAATAATGAAAGAACCGAAATAAGTGCTGTCGTCGGCAGGGAACTGCGTCTCCGCGACATCCTCAACACTCAGGATGTAGGTCCTCTTCTACAGGTTCTCACTTCCGGCATTGTGCAGGCTGCAGCAGTTACCGACGAAAAGGGCAGTGTCTTGTGGGCGAAAAGTTCGCCCCCCGATACCGAAGCGGTCCATTTGTCGATTCTTGAAGACATCAGGCAGGGCAAGACGAGCGGGCCCTGCTGGAAGGTTTCACCTCTGCAGCATGAAGGCGAAGTTATAGGCTTTATCCTGCTCTATTTTCATGACGCGGCTAATGAACATTTCTTGTCCCCACTTTTGGGAACAGTTTCAGCCTGTCTGTCGGCGCTGATACTCAACAATGCCAAACGGATCATGACGACCGAGGTGCACAGTGCCTTAGTGGACAGCTCCTTCGAGGAATTGCTGGAGTCGAACCGGAGACTTTCGGCTTCCGAACAGAGATATAGAGAACTCTCGGAAGCCCTTCAATCCATGGTTGATGAAAAGACCGCCGAACTTAAAAAGACCTTTTCACGGATGCTAAAACAGGAAAAGCTTTCTTCCATAGGCCAGCTTGCGGCCGGCATGGCCCACGAGATTAATAACCCGGTCGGATTCATCTCGAGCAACCTCAACACCTTTGCAAAATACATGCACAACCTTAGAGATATGCTAATGTTTTACCGCGGTGCTCAGGGTGCCGCATCTTCCGAGTCCGAACCACTCTACAGCAAACTGAAAATCGACTTCATCCTGAAGGATTCCATCGATTTGATCCAGCAGAGCAGTCACGGAGTCCACAGGATAAAAGAGATAGTATCGAACCTGAAGGACTTCTCCCATATCGACGATGCAAGACATATCTCAGTCGATCTCTCCGCCGAACTCGACAAAGCGCTTAACGTTCTCTCGCATAAGATCTCCGAAAGATCGGTCAAGGTAATCCGGTCATACGGTAGTGTTCCTCAAATAGAAGGAGACCCTGCTGACATCAGTCTTGCCTTTCTGAACATTCTGGTCAATGCCCTCGATTCGAGAGACCGGGGGCTTGTCATTTCGATCACTACCGCCATTTCCGGACCGGGCGTCTTCGTTACCATCAGCGACAACGGGTGCGGGATACCGGCTGTCATACAGGATCGCATATTCGAGCCCTTTTTCTCGACGCATGAAACAGGCAAAGGCATGGGGATGGGGTTGACTGTCGCCTACGATATCGTTTCCTCCCTCGGCGGGGATATCGAGGTGCGGAGCGAGGACGGGAAAGGTACGGCTTTCGTCATCACTTTCCCGATAACGAAACCTTGAGCATGACAAAGATCAATTCAATAAGGGTAAACGGCCGTGGCAAAATACGCTGACCTGTTCAGGACGGGAAACAAGGAGATCTGGGATGACGGCAAGATGCAGAACGCGGACACACAGGAGTCCGGAGACGACCGGTTCGCCCTGCTATTTGTGGATGACGAGGTAAATGTCCTCAATTCCCTCAGGCGCATCTTCATGGAAGAGAATTACGAGATCCATGTTGCAGCATCGGCAAAAGAAGCCCTTGCCCTCATGGAAAGTTCGCCTGTACATCTTATCATTTCTGACCATCGGATGACTGAGATGAGCGGCGCTGAACTGCTTCGGGAAATAAAGGAGCGGTGGCCGCAGACCATCAGGATAATGCTCACCGGACAGGCCGATATCAGCGCGATAATGGGTGCGGTCAATGAGGGCGCCGTTTATAAGTTTATCACCAAGCCGTGGAACGATGACGACTTGCGCCTGACCGTGAGCATCGCACTCCAGCAATACAGCCTCCTGCAGGAGAACAAGAGATTAAAGAATATCGCCAAGGACCAGCATCTCAAGCTCAAGAACTATTCCAACCTTTTCGACGAGTACCGGGGCATACTGGGCCCTATCCTGGTCAAAGGAAGGTACATTTCGTCCGAACAGCTCGGCAAAGCGACAAAGGAGACAGTCAAAGGCGAATTCGTCGGAGACACACTCGTCAGGCTGGGATACACTACGGAATCACACATCGTCGAGGCCCTGCAGAAGCATCAGAACCTCGCCTACGCAGACCTGAACGAAGTCCCGGTCAACCCGACCATCATGAAATTCCTTCCACGCGAACTCTGCGAACTGAATCGCCTGATGCCGCTGCGGCTCGACGGCAAACAGCTTACAGTTGCAATGGCCGATCCTTCCGACATACTGAAGATAGACAACATCGCGATGCTGACTGGATTCAAAGTCGTGCCGGTCGTAGCGAAGTCTTCCGCGATCATGGCCCGGCTGCGCATAATATACGGAGAAGAGATGGAGGCGTCGCCGATCGAGCAGGTAGAAGAAGGCAGTGAATTCGATCCTTTCGAGGAAATAGATATAGTCATCGAAGAAGACGAAGCCGATATCGGCACCCAGGAGCTTCTCAATTCGTCAGGTGTCCCGCCGATCATCAGAATAGTGAACGCGGTCATCATGGAGGCCCTGCGATACAAGGCCAGCGATATACATATAGAACCAAAGGCAAAATATACAATCGTGCGGTACCGTATCGACGGAATGCTGCACAGCAAGATCAAAGTCCCCTCTCACCTTCATTCAGCTGTCATTTCAAGAATAAAGATCCTCTCCAAGATGGACATCTCCGAGCGCAGAAAACCTCAGGACGGCAGAATCACAATGAAGACCGGCACAAGACTTGTCGATGTCAGGGTGTCATCAATGCCCACGATAAGCGGTGAGAAGATCGTTATGAGGATACTCGACAAAGGGGCTGCGCTTAAACAGATCTCGGAACTCGGCATGCTCGATGACGATCTCAAGAAACTTCAGATCCTGGTAAAAAAACCCCAAGGAATCCTGATTTCCACGGGTCCGACCGGAAGCGGCAAGACGACGACGCTNNGATTTATGTCAGGGAGAGGGTCGGGCTCTCCTTCGCATCAGTGCTGCGGTCAACACTTCGGCAGGACCCTGACGTGATACTTGTTGGTGAAATCCGAGACGCGGAGACAGCCGACGTTGCCTTTAAAGCGGC
>PMYY01000119.1 GCA_003170655.1 Nitrospiraceae bacterium | reverse complement strand
TGAACATATTTTCAATGAGTTGCCGAGTTCAACTGCGTTTTTTAGGATAAATGTCTGCAGGCTCTGCATGAGCGAGCTCGCCGACATTTATTCCGACCTGCATCTTACTACCGAAGAACTCGAACTGCTCAGTATGCCTGAACGCTCTTTTACAATTCACTTTCCGGTCAGGATGGACTCGGGCCGGATCAAAATGTTCATAGGCTATCGTGTGCAATATAACGCCGCCCGAGGTCCTGCAAAAGGAGGCATCAGGTTCCATCCGGGCCTGAGTCTTTATCACCTGAGAGATCTGGCCTTCTTGATGATGCTCAAGTGCGCGGTAGTGAATATCCCCTTTGGCGGTTCAAAGGGTGGGGTTGTTGTCAATCCTAAGGAGCTTTCCAGAAACGAGTTGGAGCAGTTGACGCGCGGTTATATTCGAGCCATAGCTGATTATATAGGGCCTTTCAAGGATATACCTGCTCCTGATGTCTATACCGACGAGCAGATAATGGCATGGATGCTCGACAAGTACGAAAGGATCAAGGGCATGCACGTCCCGGCTGCTATTACCGGCAAGCCTGTCGAAGTGGGCGGGTGTGCTGTGCGCAACTACTCCACCTCCCTCGGCGGCGTATATGTACTCGAAGAGGCCCTGAAAAGACTGGGCAGGAACACAGCTGAGACAAGGGTTGCTGTCCAGGGTTTCGGCCACGTAGGTTTCAATGCAGCCCGCATCCTTTATGAGAAAGGCTATAAAGTCGTTGCAGGCAGTGACTACAAAGGAAGCATTATCAATGAAGACGGCCTTCATATTCCAGGGGTCATCGAGCACAAGAAACGCACGGGCGGAGTTGCCGGTTCCCGGGGAGCAGAAACATATCCGGAGATGAACTGCTGGCTTGCGTGTGCGAGGTCCTCATTCCTGCGGCCCTTTCCGACCAGACCAGCGAGACTAATGCCCGGGATATCAAGGCCGGAATCATCCTCGAACTCGCCAATGCACCCACAGTTCAGCGTGCAGACAGAATCCTCACCGAAATGGGCGTTCTCATCATACCAGATATCGTAGCCAACGCAGGCGGTGTCGTCGTAAGCTATTTCGAATGGAGCCAGAACCTCGACAATGATTACTGACAGGATGAGGAGATCCTGAAGAGACTCAACAAGGTAATGATTACAGCCTTCAATGATGTGTACAGAGTCTGTACGTCGGAACAATGCAGTATGAGAAGGGCTGCCTACGAGCTCGGTGTCAAGAGGGTCCTCAATGCCGAAAGACTTCGCGGAAGATTATAGCCGGTTTCTCTTCACATTATTTAAAGACTTTGGGACATAACCTCCCCTTGTCGACTTATCAATAATAAGACTAATTCCCCGAGATTGATAGCCAGTTCAGGGCATCAATAAATAAAACCGCATCTCTCCTTGCAGAAACCTCTTTGTTACCGTCCGTAATTCAAGGCGTCTATGTTCAAATGCTTGACACTGTGATACTAGTCACAATTTGAGCGTGACTAGTATCACGGAAGAAAGAGGCTGAAGTGTTTTATAGTTGAAACAAGCAGGTTGCTTGATCTGCATACCGAAAAGAGCAAACCATTTCGAAAGAATGGGGCGCAAAGCCACGGGCCTAAATCCTAAAAAAATATGGCGGCCAGGCTGCCGGGCGTTAAAGCACCATAATGGTCTTTGACTTTCCGGTAAAGAACATGGAGGTGCAAATGTCAGCAAGAGGGACTTTAGGACAAAAATCGTACAGGTTGTTTCTCCGGATTGCCGTTTTGGCAATATTATTAATGGCTGTTATTCCGATGGCTGCAGAAAAAGCTTACTCTGCAACCACGATCGCATGGACTGCCCCGACCACGAACAATGATGGGTCGCCCTTAACGGATCTTGCCGGATACAATCTCTATTACGGAACATCTTCGGGCAACTATACCAATACTATCCGCGTCGGCAATGCGACGACATATACACTTAATCTGGCTGCCGGCAGTTATTATTTTGTTGCGACTGCATACAATTCGCTTGGAGTTGAGAGCTCGGATTCGAACCAGGTTGTGAAAACTGTATTAGCCGATACGACTCCACCTAATGTTACCGCCCTCTCTATCCCAGGTACATCTGCTTCACTGAAAATCCCTATCAACACTTTTGTTGCTACAGATAATGTAGGCGTTACCGGCTATCTGGTCAATGAGTCTTCCACTAAACCGTCTGCCACAGCAAGTGGTTGGACCTCGATTGCCCCTGCTTCCTATACATTCGCAACCGTCGGAAGCAAGACCATCTATGCGTGGGCCAGGGACGCGGCAGGTAACGTATCTGCAAGTACGAGCGCATCAGTTACGGTCGCTCTACTGGATACCACTGCTCCGACGGTCCCCGCTGGCTTCTCCGCAACGGCTGCTTCGTCAACACAGATTAATCTCACATGGGCGTCCTCTTCCGATCCGGTTGTAACAGGACAGACCACTTCGGGAGTGGCGGGATATAAAGTCTACAGTAATGGGACACAGGTCGCCACTACAACAGGTACGAACTATTCAGTTGCGGGCCTGACTGCTTCCACTGCTTATTCATTTACCGTTTCAGCCTATGATACAGCCGGAAATAGCTCTGCAAAGTCAGCTGTTGCAACGGCCACCACCCTGGCTGTCGCGGATACCACTGCCCCCACAGTGACCTCATTCGCGGTGCCCTCAGCGTCAACGTCTTTGACCGTGTCGGTCAATGGCTTGGCCGCCACTGACAATGTAGGCGTTACCGGCTACCTGATTAATGAGTCTGCAACCACCCCGTCTGCGACAGCAGTAGGTTGGACCTCGACTGCCCCTGCTTCTTATGCATTCACAACCGCCGGAAGCAAGACCATCTATGCGTGGGCCAGGGACGCGTCAGGCAACGTATCTGCAAGCATGAGCGCATCAGTTGCAGTTACTCTTGCGGATACTACTGCCCCGGTGGTGGCCCTTACTGCTCCGGCTAATGGATTGTCCGTCTCAGGAACAGTCACGATTACCGCGACTGCTTCTGACAATATCGGAGTTGCCGGGGTTCAGTTCAAACTTGACGGTGCCAATTTGGGAACAGAGGATAATTCATCTCCTTATTCCATTTCCTGGGATACCACGGCTGCTTCGAATGGCTTGCATACCCTGACTGCGGTTGCAAGGGATTCAGCTGGAAACACTACGACATCAGGCGCGGTCAGCGTGAATGTCAGCAATTCCGGCATTACGACCGTAACATTAGCGCCGACCTCTGACTCATTTATTAATATTGACGCCAGCAACAATTCGACTTCTGCAGAGCTGATGACCTACACGTGGCCTGCGGGTTCGGTTGCTAATACAATACTGATGAAATTTGACCTGTCAGGGATACCGGCAGGTGCTACAATTCAGAGCGCTGCATTAAACCTCTACCTTATTGATTCAGACACTAACGCTTCATATCCTGCGTATAATCTGAGCCTTAATCGAATCATCAACCACAACCCGAACCTTTCGTTGGCGACAGGATATACTTATGATGGAACAAATCCATGGACGTCCAATACCCTCGCATATGGCGGCATCCCCTTGGCACAGGCTGACATATCCACTGCCTATGACACTGAAGCCATCAACAAGACAGCAGGGTTCAAGGTGTGGAATGCAATCCAGATGGTAAAAGATTGGCTTTCGGCTCCATCGTCAAACTACGGGCTTATGATCAATTCCGACTCGACGGCAGCGGCTGATACATATCGGACCTTTGCCAGCGTTAAGAATTCTACGGTGGGTATGCGGCCATATATGACAGTCACCTATACCTATGTAGGCGGAATCACTGCCGACACCAGCGCACCTGCCGTAACAGGCTTTACCGTGCCCACGACTTCGTCATCACTCAGCGTGCCGATTACTCTGTTCACTGCTTCGGATAATGTAGGCGTTATCGGCTATCTGGTCAATGAATCTTCCACTAAACCGTCTGCAACAGCAAGTGGTTGGGCATCCACCGCTCCCTCTTATTATGCATTCACGACCGCTGGAAGCAAGACCCTCTATGCGTGGGCCAAGGACGCGGCAGGCAACATATCGGCAAGCAAGAGTGCGACTGTTACGATCACGCTTACGATCGCGTCGGATACTATTGCCCCGACAGTGACTTCTTTCACTGTTCCGTCTTCGACTACATCGCGGACCGTTGCGATCAAGAGCTTTACCGCCACGGATAATGTGAAAGTGACAGGTTACATGATAACCAGAACTTCAACTGTGCCTTCAGCCTCGGCAACAGGTTGGACTGCAACGCCTCCCACCTCTTATCAGGTCTCCAGCAGAGGCACATACACCTTATATTCATGGGCTAAGGATGCCGCGGGCAATGTATCAAAGAGTGTCAGCGCTACGGTTCGAGTTACGCGGTGATCACAATACAAGATCCTGCTGATAAGAGTTGAATATTCTGCCGGATCGAGAGAGTCATGGCTTCTAAAGAGAGGGGCGGCAATATGCCGCCCCTCTGTATGTTTGTCAGTGCATCCTCACAGGAGAATGGGCTAGGGGTTTGAACTGGGTCTGATCTCGGCCTTGAGGATAAGATTCACTTCGGGTTTTGCCGGGTCGTTGCTGTAAACACGAATATTCTTGACTATATTGCCTCTGTAATTACGGGCATCTACCTTGGCCGTTATTCGGCTCTTTTCGCCGGGCCTAATCTGGCTTGAACTAGCCAGCGCAGCGGTGCAGCCTCATGGGGCATCGAGCTTTCGGATTATCAGGTCTTCGGTCCCTTCATTGCGTACCTCAAACGAATGTTCGAGAAGAAGGCTCCCGCTAACTATTCCGAAATCATAGATCTCGTCATCGAAGGTGATCTGCGGTTGCCCGAGCGCAGCCGCAGGTATGAACAGGACAATCATTAGAATGATAACTCTCATCAGCATGCTATTTTCTGATAAAGATCGTTTCCCTTGTCGTCTACGAGTATAAAGGCAGGGAAGTCGACGACCTCGATCTTCCAGACAGCCTCCATTCCGAGTTCAGGATAATCTATGCATTCTACTTTCTTAATATTCTCTTCTGCAAGCAGGGCTGCAGGGCCTCCTATCGATCCCAGATAAAAGCCGCCGTATCTCTTGCAGGCATCGGTCACTTGCTTGCTGCGGTTGCCCTTGGCGATCATGATCAACGATCCGCCCAGAGACTGAAGGAGGTCGACGTACGAATCCATACGTCCGGCAGTAGTCGGACCGAAAGATCCGGACGGTTTGCCGGGGGGCGTCTTTGCAGGACCTGCATAGTATACCGGATGGTTCTTTAGATAATCGGCTATCCCCTCTCCCTTGTCGATCCGCTCCTTGAACTTGGCATGAGCAATGTCGCGACCCACAATGACGGTGCCGGTTAGTGACAGCTGTGTGCCAACTTCGTACTTGGTGAGGTCGGCCAGTACATCCTTCATTGGCCGGGTTAGGTCTATCTTTACCCCATGGTCATGTTTGGTGCGATACTTCTCCGGGATGAAGTGGCCGGGGCTGCGCTCAAGCTCTTCGACCCAGATTCCATCTCTGTCGATTTTTGCCTTGATATTGCGGTCGGCAGCGCATGACACTCCCATACCGACAGGGCAGGATGCGCCATGCCGGGGCAGACGGATGATTCGAATGTCGAGCGCAAAGTACTTGCCGCCGAACTGCGCGCCGTAGCCGAGTTTGCAAGCGGCTTCAAGGAGCTTCTTTTCGAGTTCCACATCGCGGAAGGCCTGGCCTGCTTTATTGCCCTCAGTCGGCAGTTCGTCGAAGTATTTTGCAGATGCGAGTTTTACGGCCTTTAGACATGCCTCAGCAGAGGTCCCGCCAATGACAAAGGCGATGTGGTATGGCGGGCATGCAGCTGTACCCAGGGATTTCATCTTTTCTACAAGGTACTTTTCCAGGGCAGTTGGATTCAAAAGGGCCTTGGTTTCCTGGTAAAGGGATGTTTTGTTGGCCGACCCTCCCCCCTTGGCAATAAACAGGAACTTGTAAGCCATGCCATCGGTCGCATACAGGTCGATCTGAGGCGGCATATTATTTCCCGTATTTACTTCGGTATACATGTTCAGGCCGGCGGTCTGGGAGTACCGGAGGTTTTCCTCCGTATAAGTCTTCCACAGTCCTTTCGTGATGTATTCCTCATCATAAACGCCGGTCCAGACCTTCTGCCCCTTTTTCCCGATGACAGTGGCCGTGCCGGTGTCCTGGCAGAGCGGGAGTACGAACTGTGAGGCGACTTCGGCGTTGCGAAGCATTGCGATAGCCACTCCGCGGTCATTCGGAGAGGCGGCAGGGTCGGAGAGTATTGCCGCTACTTGTTCCAGATGGGCCGGCCTGAGCAGGAAGGAAACGTCGCGCATCGCCTGGTTGGCGAGGAAGGCGAGGCCTTCTGGGTCGATCTTCAGGATCTCATTTCCTTCAAACTTAGCGACCGAAATAAAGTCTTTGGTCAGCAGGCGATATTTCGTCTTGTCAGGACCTATGGGGTAAGGATCCTGGTAGGGAGGGGCCTGCGAAGCACTGCCGGTATCCTTCTCTGTTTGAGCTGCAGTTTCATCATTCATAGACATGTCCATCCTTTATTGTCTAACTTCCTAATGAGGTATACGGGCAAACCCTGCTGCTGGTAATTAAATAACACGATGATGTCATAAGTAAATTATATGCCGCATAAGGGCAACGTTACAAGTGGCAAAAATGGAATTCGGTGCCACCGAATAAATGGGTGTGGCACCCATAAACGGCATTATAAAAAAATGAACACAATAAAAATGTAGTATTCATAAAAACCGTATGATATATTTTAACTGTATGTATTCATCTCCAAACCCTATACTTATCGTAGACGATGACCGGNNGCAATTGAAATGTGCAGGAATGAAAGGCCTTCGGTGGTGCTGCTCGATATGCGCATGCCGAAAATGAATGGGATAGAGACCTTACGGGAGCTGAAAAGGCTCGACAGTGACCTGCCTGTCATAATCATCACCGCTCATGCCGATCTTAAGGATGCTGTGAATGCAATCAAGCTCGGCGCATATGATTTCATCGTCAAACCGCCTGATTTCGAGAGGCTCACTCTTCTAATCAGCAGGGCGATGGAAAAGTACGAGCTTGCGCGGGGATTCAAAAAGCTGGATGCAGCTATCGACAACTCGCTCGAAAGCTTTCTAGGAAGCAGCAACGGCATGAAAAAGGTAATTGAGCAAATCAGACAGGTCGCATCTACGGACTTTTCGATAATTATGCAGGGCGAGACAGGGACAGGAAAGACGACGGTTTCCCGGATGATCCACAACATGAGCAAACGTTCTCGAAACCCCTTCGTCTCGGTGGATGTAGGCAGCATGCCTGAAACGCTCGTCGAAAGCGAGCTTTTCGGCCACGAAAAAGGGGCCTTTACCGGTGCAGACCAGAAAAAGAAGGGATTTTTCGAAGTTGCCGCTGGAGGGACCATATTGATAGACGATCTCCAGAATGTGCCTCTTCATACCCAGAGCAAGCTACTGCGGACTGTCGAGGACAGGAAGATTTTCCCGATAGGGACAGTGATGCCGGTTGAAATAGATGTCCGTATTATTGTTGCGACCAATATCGATGCTCGCAAGGCAATGCAG
Source organism: Nitrospiraceae bacterium (assembly GCA_003170655.1). Lineage (GTDB taxonomy): Bacteria > Nitrospirota > Thermodesulfovibrionia > Thermodesulfovibrionales > Dissulfurispiraceae > Fen-1308. The sequence goes on along the minus strand of PMYY01000119.1, from coordinate 4,436 downwards.
GAAAATAANNGAGAGGATCGATGATATACCGTATCTTAGCCGCAACTTCATGCTCGAAGTGGCTGCTGAACTCAACAAGCCGATGCGGGAGATATCGGGGGAAGCGATCGGCCGGCTTAAGAGATACGCTTGGCCGGGCAATGTCCGGGAACTCAAGAATGTCATGCGCCGAGCGGTCCTTATAGCGGAAAGCGATGTCATTACGGCAGCCCATCTTGAATTTCTTATAGGGGGCGGATACGGAAGCAAAATCTACTCGCCGCTCCTACAGCGCGAGCTTCCAACGTTGAACCTCAGGGAACTTGAACAGATTGCCATAAAAAGGGCGCTGGAACTTACATCGGGCAACAAGACCGAAGCAGCCTCTTTTCTTCAGATTGACTACTCGACCCTCCACAGAAAACTCAAGCAAATGGACGCTTAGTTCCCAGGGTTAACTTCTGATAACATCGACATTGGACCTTAGCCTCACGATATCCACCTCGTAATAAAAAACTCCAACTATCGCAAATTGCGCTACAATTGCAACTTGCGATAGCCCAGCTTCCCATTCATGCAGTTAATTCTCTTGAGAATCAATAGATGTTTCCGAGGCATGTTTTTTGCTTTAACTCCCTGAAATGTTAAAGGGATATCGAGGTGCTGAAAGTTGTCCAGACAAATACTGATAATAGACCGCGACCCGAACGCTAGACTGGCGATGTCGATAGCCTTGCGGCATGCCGGGTATAAGGTCAGTTCGGTTTTCGATGAAGAAGAGGCGCTGTCGCTGATTGAGTCATCTAATGGAGAGCGTCTTGGTTTCAATCTTGTCATTATAGACACCGAAATGCATGGCGCATTTAACCGAAGGTTGGCTGACGCACTGAAGCATAATGTTCCGAGCATCCCATCGCTGATGGTGTCGAACTTTTCGGACAAAGCATTTTTAATCGATCTGGTCAGCCACGGACATAATGAGTTTATCGAAAACATTTGCGGTAAAGGGAAAGCTGCTATGCGCATTTGGGACATTAGCAATTACACAGGCAAGAAGGAATAACATGAAAACAGATAACAGAATGACAGTTTACCTCGTAATGAGGGTATCGGTGATCGCCTTGCTTGCTCTGCTTGAAACGACGCTTGTTCGTACAATCGCAGTGGGCGTATTCAGTGGCGTGGCTGTGACATTCGCGTGCATGTCAGCTAAACGGAGGATAAGGCAGATGACCGAAGCTCATGATGAAATGGAGAAAAGGCATAACAGCGAGTTCGAGCAGATGCTCGAGCCTGTTCGGAAGCTCTTCAGTGAGCGCAGTGAAATCATCCCGGTGCTGAAATGGACTAGACCTTTCTGTNNTCTTCCCCAGAAATGGACTAGACCTTTCTGTCTTTAGCCACCATCCAGTTATGTCCCCAAATGAGGATTTATATCCCCAAATAAGGCCGCAAGACCTGATCTCTAATTATCGCAAGCCATTATAAAATAGCATTATTATACTATTATTGGAGTTGGCATGATAGTTGCGTTGTGTTAGGAAAAGATTTTAAGCACAATAAAAAANNTTGAATGAAGAAAGTACTAGCATTGATCGTATGTCTCCTGTTCGCTCTTTCCGTAACCGCAGCTTTTGCAGCTGACAAGGCTATGGACACCAAGGCTCCTGCCGCGGCTGACGAGAAGAAGATGGATGAGAAGAAGATGGCTGACGACAAGAAGGCTGCTTCCGAGAAGAAGGCCGAGAAGAAGGTCAAGAAAGCCAAGAAGAAAGCCGCTGTTAAGAAGGCTGACGAGAAGAAGGAAGCCACTGATAAGAAGGCTGACGAGAAGAAGGCCGCTGCTGATAAGAAGGCTGACGAGAAGAAATAGTTTTTGCGATCTTTCTTGCGTGGATAAAAGGCAGATGCTTAGGCATCTGCCTTTTTTTGATGGCACGCCCGGCATTGCCCGCGTATTCGATTCTTAAGCCTGATGTCAATAAAGCAGGTACTTTGCCCTCTTCACCAGGAACTGATTGAGAGATTTATCCCATTCGATGGCGATTGATTGGGGATCCTGGCCCTCTCTCATTGCCTCAATGATCCACCTCGCACCGATGAGCCCAAGGGTAGCATCAAGCTTGAAGTCATTTGGGTAAAGCCGGTATAGGGCGGAGACGATTTCTATTCCAAGGTAAGCGGGATCGAGAGTCATGCGGTCTGTAAGTATTATCCGAACGCCGTGGCATAACCGCTTTCCGTAGTTGCTGCTATCGGGCTTGAAATCGACCGCTTTGAACGTTACACCGGCGATGACACGGTCATTAAGATAATCGGCCAGTCTAACAGCATCAATCCAGGGTGCTCCCAGTACCTCGAAAGGTGTCTCAGTTCCCCGCCCCACACTCACGTTGGCGCCTTCAACCATCGCAACGCCGGGGTATAGCGCTGCCTCGGTCAGGCTCCTGAGGTTGGGCGACGGATTGATCCATTTCAAGCCCGTTTCATCATACCACTTGCTGCGATCATAACCGGCCATCTTGATAATANNAGTCATCCCATGTCTGACAGGCATTGGAAAGTAAGATGTGAACGATTTCAGGTCTGCATCCGAAACAGGCCCCTGGACAAGTGAAGCCGTGATGGGGTCAGGCCTGTCGAGGACATAAAACAGCATCCCTTTTTTCGCGGCTGCCTCCATGGCATATCCCATTGTCGATATGTATGTGTAAAAGCGTGCGCCGGCATCCTGGATGTCGAAGACAAGGGCATCAAGACCTGCAAGCATCTCAGCGGTCGGCCTTTTCAGCGCACCGTAAAGACTGTACACGGGAAGCCCCGTTTTGGGGTCGATGGATGGAGATACTATCGAATCGGCGGTCCCGGACAGGCCGTGCTCCGGACTGAAGATCTTCTTCAACCGGACTCCGGGCGCATTATAGAGAAGATCAATAGTCCTTCTCCCCGTCGAGTCGAGGCCGGTGTGGTTTGTTATGAGCCCAACACTTCTGCCTGCCAATAACGCGAAACGATCATTGCAGAGAACGTCTATGCCGGTGAGAGTTCCACATCTGGCGGTATTGTCCTCGGATGAGACAGTATGACCGGTTCCATTTGCATAGAAATACGAAGACAGGGAGGGCCGCTTTTCTAGTATTTGAGAGGTTGAGATAGGACCGAGTGCGTCGGAAACAGCAGCCTTTACGGCGGACCGCAGGGCTTTTACGTCACCGCCACCGTTGGGATGGACACGGTTGGTCAGGATGATAATGAATGTCTTGGTTGTCGAGTCGATCCATAGTGCCGTGCCGGTGTACCCGAGATGGCCGTATGAACCTACAGAGGGCAACTCTTTTGCATTGGAGGCAAAAGGAGCCTCGAGGTCCCATCCGAGTCCGCGCAAGCGGTTCTTTCCAGGCGGAGATTGAGGAATAGTCATCTGTTCGATCGTTTCGGGCTTCAAGATTTGCACGCCGCTTTTGCTGCCGCCGTTGAGCATAATGCTGGCAAAGACTGAAAGGTCTTTTGCGGTGGAAAAGAGTCCGGCATGACCTGCAACTCCACCCATTGCGTAACAGAAAGGATCATGGACTTCACCGCACATCAGTCTGCCGTTACGGTGTTCAGTGGGTGCTATACGCGAAATGCGGTTCCCGGATGGTCTGAAGCCGGTATCCTTCATGTTCAGCGGAACGAAGATGTGCTTTGTGCAGTATTTATCGAGAGATTGTCCGGTGACGCGCAGGACGATTTCGCCCAGTACCTCAAAATTTATGTCGCTATACAAGTAGCAGCTGCCGGGAGGATATAACGGCTTCTCGGCTATAATCTTTTTCATGGCAGACTTGTATCCGGTCCATTTGGGGGATAGGCTCAGATCGGCCCGTAGCCCTGAATAGTGGGTAAGCAACTGACGTACAGTGATACGGGATTTGCCGTTCTTTTTAAAGCTATGCCAGTATCTCGATACCGGCGCATCGAGGCTGAGTTTTTTCTTTTCGACAAGCTGCATTACCGCAGTGGTCGTAGCGACCACCTTCGTCAAAGATGCCAAATCGAAGATAGTATCTTCGGTCATCAGGATATTTTCCGGTTCGAGTGAGCGATATCCGAAGGCCCGTTGATAATAGGCACCGTCGCTGTTGCCGACCAGGATAACCGCACCCGGCGTCTTGCCGTCATGTATAGCCGTCTCCACTATAGCGTTTATAGGGGCGAGCTGTTTTTCGCTCAACATGGGAGACCCAGAAGATGAGGAACCGATCACCGACCCGCCGGCCGGTATCGAAATAAGAAGCAGTATGAGCAGGGTTATTCCCTGTGCCGTCATGAACATATCAGTCCTTCTTAATAGTACCTTTAATTGTACATCTCAATCAAAAGAACGAGCGTGACTTTACGCACATAGAACAGATCGCCTCCCTCAACACGTGTTGCTTGCCAAAAGAGCCGTCTAGGAGCCTGTCGGACTTAAG
>PMYY01000106.1:1912-4994 GCA_003170655.1 Nitrospiraceae bacterium | reverse complement strand
TATTTCTCCAGGCCTATGCCTTGAATGACAGAATCGACAGGCTGCATGAGTTAGCAATACGAAAAAGGGTAACCGCGCAAAACAGAGCTTTACTTGCTGTTATCTTTACCGTTATTGGCGGTATTATTGCGGTTGTTATAAATTCAGTCTTCATCAACAGGATATTGTCGGCACGAGTTGCGGCGTTAGGTAAGGGAGTCGAGATCATCGGGGCGGGTAATCTTGACTATCATATTGCGGTCGAGGGAAATGATGAGCTTTCCGGTTTGGCAAAGGCGAGTAACGAAATGGCTGCCAAAATGAAGCTATCGTATACCTCCGTGGACCATTTGGAGAAGGAAATCGAACGGCGCAAGCGCACGGAAGAGGCGCTGCGCGCATCACAGCAGATCGTCGAAGGGATTATCAACGCTATTCCTGTGAGGGTGTTCTGGAAGGATAAAAATCTCTTTTATCTGGGGTGTAACGCCGCCTTCGCGCGCGATGCGGGATTTGCCGATCCGAAGGACATCATTGGGAAAGATGATTACCAGATGGCGTGGCGTGCGCAGGCGGACTTGTATCGAGACGATGACCGCCAGGTCATCGAGAGCGGCTGCGCCAAGCTTCTCGTCGAAGAACCCCAGACGAACCCTCAAGGGAACTCCTTCACGCTTCTTACGAGCAAGATACCCCTGCGCGACTCCCAAGGGGAGATCAGCGGTGTACTGGGATCCTATCTGGACATCACCGATCGCAAGCTGGCTGAGGAGAAAATAATTAAGGCAAAAAGAGAATGGGAAGACACCTTTGATGCCATCACTGAATTGATTTCCATTCATGACAGCGATGGCAGGATAATAAGGGCCAACAGGGCTTATGGGCAAATGGCGGGCATGTCGCTTGCCGAGTTGGTTGGCCGACCTTTTTATGAGATATTCCCCAAAACTGATAGCCCCGATGATCTATGCAAAGAGGCAGTGAATAGCGGCATGTCCGCTATAAAAGAGATCAAAATAGATTCAATAGGGAAGACTTTTAGTGTGCGGATGTATCCAAAATTAGACGATAAGGGCAAGTATCTGTATTCGGTGCATATTATGCTGGATATCACTCAACGCAAAAAGATGATAGAGGCTGAAATAATGAAAGAAACGGCCGAAGCGGCCAACAAAGCCAAGTCTGATTTCTTAGCTGGTATGAGCCATGAATTCAGGACACCGCTGAATGCCATCATTGGTTTTTCCGAGCTGATGGCGACAGGACTGAGCGGTCCGCTAACTGATCAACAGAAAGAGCACGTTACCGATATATTCACGAGTGGACAACACCTGCTCAGCTTAGTCAATGACATCCTTGATTTGTCAAAAGTGGAAGCTGGCAAGATGGAACTGGAGATGAATGAGTTCAATATAAAAAGGCTTGTTGAAACCAGCATTGCCTTATTTAAGGAAAAAGCATACAAGCAAAATCTGCAGATGACATTCGAAATTGCACAGGGCTTAGAGACAATGATTGTGGACGAGAGGAAAATAAAACAGGTATTGTTCAATCTTGTGGGCAATGCAGTTAAATTTACACCGGCGGGTGGGATAATTAAAGTAGAGGTGACCTTGGCTGATGATAAGGAATTCTTGAAATACTCCGTCCATGACACTGGAATCGGAATATCCACTGAAGATCAAACTAAACTATTCAAGCCATTTGAACAGATTGATACGAGATTAACAAGAAAATACAAGGGGACCGGTCTAGGTCTGAGTTTATGCAAGCAACTTGTGGAGCTTCATGGAGGAAGGATTTGGGTGGAGAGCGAAGCAGGTAAAGGGAGCAACTTCATATTTGTAATCCCTATGCGCCCCGGAGCATGACATTGAGGAGAATTCTGATCGTAGATGATGAGGAAACAAACCAAAGGTTATTAAAGGCCATTCTTGAGGCTAAAGGCTACGAGACATTACAGGCCTACGATGGAACTGAGGGCATTAAACTCGCGATGGAATCTCAGCCTGATCTTATCCTTATGGACATTCAGATCCCGGAGATTGACGGAATAGAAGCATTTAAGATATTACATTCTGAGCCGTCCACCATGAACATCCCTATCATAGCACTGACATCCTACGCAATGAGTGGTGATAGGGAGAAGTTCTTATCGATTGGATTTAGAGACTACTTAGCCAAGCCTGTATCCATAAATGAATTATTGGGGCTGGTTGACTCTTAGTGCAGCTAAGGGAGGCTGCTCAACCTTTTGTTGGTGGATTTATGTGCCAGTTTGATAACCGTATCATGACTTTAGCCACACTTTATGTTGATAGTTTTGTTCCTGCATCCAGGGATATTCTTAAGAAGGAGCATAACGATCTATGATTTTACAGGAAACTGGAAAACTCATTAATCCATCACCAGATCCCATACTTATCGTAGATGATGACCGGAAAATGAGGGTCATCATGAAGACCCTCATTGAATCGAGTGGTTGGACTACGATAGAGGCATGTGACGGAGTGCAGGCTCTTGAGATGTACTCAAAGGAAAGGCCTTCGGTAGTATTGCTCGATATGCTCATGCCGAAGATGGACGGGCTTGAAACCCTACGTGCACTGAAAAGCCTTGACAGCGACCTGCCGGTTATAATAATAACGGCGCATGCCGATGTCTCGGATGCGGTGAATGCCATCAAAATCGGAGCGTATGATTTCATAGTTAAACCCCCCGATCTAGATACGCTCACAAATATCATAAGAAGGGCGATAGAAAAGAGCAAGCTTTCCAGAAGCTTTAGGGTCTTGGATGCGGCTATCGATAACTCTCTTGAAAGCCTTCTCGGAAGCAGCAGTGGTATGAAAAAGGTAATTGAGCAAATCAGGCAGGTCGCTTTTACGGACTTTTCGATAATAATACAGGGCGAAACAGGTACCGGAAAGACAACGGTTGCTCGGATGCTCCATAACATGAGCAAGCGTTCGCTGAACCCATTTGTGTCTGTTGATGTGGGCAACATGCCCGAAGCACTCATCGAAAGCGAACTATTCGGTCACGAAAAGGGCTCATATACCGGAGCTATCGATAAACAGAAGGGGTTCTTCGAAGTTGCCGC
>PMYY01000106.1:0-1877 GCA_003170655.1 Nitrospiraceae bacterium | reverse complement strand
AAGGCAATGCAGGAAAATAAGTTGAAGTCCGACCTCTTCTTCCGCCTGTGCGAGTTCACTATTGACATACCACCGCTCCGAGAGAGGATCGATGATATACCGTATCTTAGCCGCAACTTCATGCTCGAAGTGGCTGCCGAACTAAATAAGCCGATGCGGGAGATATCGGGGGCAGCGATTGACCACCTTAAGAGATATGGCTGGCCCGGCAATGTTAGAGAACTAAAGAATGTTATTCGCCGGGCTGTGCTCATCGCTGAAAGCGATGTAATAACAGAGGCGCACCTTGAATTCCTCATAGGAGGCGGGTACGGAAAGAAAATCTACTCTTCACTCCTTCAGCGCAAGCTTCCGACTCTGAAACTCAAGGAACTTGAACAGATTGCGATTGAAGAAGCACTGGAAGTCACATTCGGCAACAAGACCGAAGCGGCCTCCCTTCTTCAGATAGACTGCTCGACCCTCCACAGAAAGATTAAGCAAATGGACACTTAGACCGCCGTGGTTGCAACCTCTGTTTAAATCATACTTAGTCTTATGATATTCACCGCTAAATATAATTATTAGTCTTGCAAATTGCCAGACCGTTGCAAATTGCCAGACTAAAGTATTTCATCCACATACTAATTCCTCTTGAAAATCAACAGACCTTTCTTAGGCACGTCTATTGCTGATATCAATGTAAACAACACTACAAGAGTGTACTGAAAAGAGGTTGAAGTGATGATATCTCTAATTTCCGGTAACGCACCACAAAAATATAATACTATGGAACAAGTTGGTGCCAAACACAATGTGACTGAACACGCTCAAATGTCAGTCCCACAACCACCAATTGAAACTGACGGAGAAAAGGGTACACTTTCGAATCATGCCAAAGCCAGGTTCCTGAAAGACCACGGCAGGAGTACCAAAGAGATTGCCATAATAATGAACCTGGACGCTAAGACCATAAAAAGTTACATTTGCTAATTTGCAAGAAGACACTCTTCTATTAGCGATATGGGACTCAAATGCAGGGGAACATAACAACTCATGATTTTACAAGAAAATCAAAAACTCTCTCAGCCCAAGGTCCTCATAATCGAAGACGACATGATGCAGCAAAAAATCATGTCCGCCAATATCGCCAGCTACGGATATGCCTGTGAAACCGCTTCGAGCGGCTCGGAGGGTATCGAGAAAGCCCGGCTCGGTGATCCGGATGTCATTATCCTCGACATGTTTCTTCCGGACACCAACGGAGTCATGGCATGTAAAAAGCTCCGGGCTGCGAAAGAAACACGCCACATACCGATTATTGCAGTCACCAGTTCAGACGATAAGAGAGTCAGACTTGACAGCCTTAATGCTGGAGCAAACGATTTCATCAGCAAACCGGTCGATTTCGTCGAACTCCTGATCAAGATCCGAAATCTCGTCCAGATGAAGGGCTTCGAGGACATTAAGGTAAAACACGATATTCTCGCCAAGACCTTCGATGCCATCGAGACTGCTAAACGTGAATGGGAGCAGAGCATGGATTGCATCAGGGATGCCGTGCTGCTGGCCGACTCAAACGGTCTTATATTGCGGTGCAATAAAGTGCTCAGCACATTGACCGGCAAAACATACGGAGAACTTCTTAATTGCAAATGGCAGGATATCCTCGCAGAAGGTGGCTTTACCAACTTTTCAGGTCCAGTGTGCTTTGAATTCCATCACACGACTGGACGCTACTTCGAGTGCTCAGTATACGACGTCCCCAGCAAGGATCGATTAATGTCAGCTGCCTCAATTATAACTCTTCACGACATAACAGACCGCAAGAAAGCCGAAGATGAACTTAAAAAGGGCCGGATGAGCCTGCAAAAAGCCCTCGATGAAATATCCGCACT
>PMYY01000066.1 GCA_003170655.1 Nitrospiraceae bacterium | reverse complement strand
CGGCTAACCCTTACTTCGCAGGGGACCTGGCACAGCTTAAAGGACAGTTATGGTCAGCGAGATATTTGACTGTGAAAATCCATACTATGCTCCCTATTACTCAATTGGGCGTCAGCTAGCATCGCTCGCGTGACAGTTCTTTATTCTTCTACTTGCCGAAAGGACACACAGGATAGCGGCATTCTGCGCAATGCAGGCATAGACCTCCGTGACCCAATGCGGCGAGATCATCGCGGACTATGAGCTCTCCGGCAAGAACCCGCGGCACGATAATGTCGAAAATAGTCGTTTTGTGATACATGCCGCACGCCGGGATGCCGATTATCGGAACGGAACGAGCTGCGGAGGGATCGTCCAAATAGGCAATCAGAAACATCGCACCCGGCAATACCGCTGATCCATACGTAATATCCTTCGCGCCAAGCTGGCGTATCGCAAACCGTGTCACGTCATCGGGGTCAACCGACATCCCGCCCGTCGTGATAAGCAGGTCAGCCCCCTGCGCCAGCAAATCCCTCAGTTTTTCTTCTATTATTTTTTCATCGTCGGGAGCATAATGAATGCCGACGATGCTGCCTCCAAGTTCAGATATCTTTCGGGACATAATCGGTCCGAAGGCATCGGCAATCCGGCCATGATAGACTTCATTGCCGGTGATTACAATACCAGCCTTCGGCTGCCGCATCGGAATAACTTCAACAACACGCGGCCATCCATGAACCGCCTGAACCGCTTTTTCAATGATAGCTTTCTTGACTACCAGCGGGATGGCACGCGTGGCAGCGACCACTTGGCCTTCCAGCACAACCGTATTACCATGCAAGGAGGCACACATCACTTCGCCGAGACGGTTGAAACGACGGAGTGCCTCGGTATTTATTTTCAGTAGGCCCCTTCGGGAAGCAACGAGGTTCAGCTTGCCTTCCTTCGGTTCCCCGGAAACAGACACGCCCTTGCCTTTCAGCGCATCGGCAATCAGCGCAGCCGCCTCATCTTCGTGCATCTCATCCTCCTGAATCGAAAGTACAAAAAGATTCTCCTTGCCCAACCGTTGCAGATGTTCAACATCATCAGGACGGACGATATGCCCCTTGCGGAACGCTCGCCCCTTAAATTCATCTTTTCGGATTTCAGTAATATCATGGGCAAGCGCCATGCCGATAGCTGCACTCACCGGTACCGTCATACCACCGCTGCGACTGCATGATAATTCAGAGACATTATTATCAGCCCCGCCGAATATTTTTCTAAAACGGTCGTCGACAAGTTCGTGGATGCCCTGCTCAAGCATGCGGTATTTCTTCAGAAACTGTTTAGCCTCTTCTGTCAGGCTGGCGCCGCCACCATCCTTGCCCCCTGCTTGACAATCGACAAGCGCGAACCCAAGCCGCTTTTCCATTGCTTTGATATATCCCCATGCTTTTCTATAGGATATGTTTACTTCCTTCGCCGCCTGGGTGATCGAACCGTGCTTGTCTATGGACTCAAGCAGGAATCTGCGTCCTCGGCCGAATACCGGTTGTCCGTCCACCTCTATCCACAGCTTCGAGCGTATCTCCATAGTCATCCTTTGCTCCATTCCGTTACCGTTATGGATTAATTGCATAACGCATGTCAAAAAATAACATCTTTCAGCGGCTTATAATATCCACCCCCGGCACATACTCTGCATAACACTTTCTCACCCTTATAAACTTCCCGCATGTCCTGAATGTACTCGGCACACACATCGCATTTTACCCTTCCCAACGGCCTGCCGGGCATGTCCTCGGGCTTTAGTTCTATCTTTACATCCATAACATCGAAAAGCTCCTCGTCGGTCATGATCTTATATGCCTCAAGCTGTGCCTCATACTTGTTTTTAATCTCTGGGAAAAATTCCTTTGCCTTCTGCCTCGAGTCACCTTTTGCGATGACTCTGACAGCCTTTCCGGTCTTGAGGTTCAGAAATGTTGCCGCCATCTTACCGTAGTCCATGAACTTCATAGTGCGATGACCCAGGCTGCATCCGGTGACAGACTGGACTGCATCGGTAGCACAGCGGTCCATTTCAACAAAGACGATAATGCGCTTCCTATCTTTTCCCTTTGGATCTTTGATCCCTATCTCACGGAGCCCGAGAATGGACATCTTAACTCCTAGCACTTGGCCGGGGCATAGGTGCCCGTGAATCCTTGCCGACTCTTCGAGAAGAAATTCAAAGCTTAAAGTCAGCCACAGCTTTTCACCCTTATTCATCTTGTCCTCTCTCAATCAGGTCGATCATAGACCGAGTCACTCTTGCCAATGTTTTATAAAACAAAAGATCAGCAGCATCTTCCATGTCTCGAGCAAATTGCGGAATCCATTTTATAACATGCTCATCAAGAAACCCTTCTATCAGGTCTCGATAGTATTGTTCTTTTTTAGGGTCACTATGCGCCTTCTGAAGAACAACGGCGAGGAAGTTAAGTTCCGCGCCAAGGTGATCAGCCATGATGCCCTGATTGTTGACGGTCAATCCGGCTTTGTTGTAATAGTCTCTAACTTCGTCGTATGCTTCCTGCATCATGAGTCTTTTCGGTGACGTATAAACCGACTCCCATGGAGGACATGGCAACTTGTAAGGACCTATAAATAGTCTGGTGTATTCCCATAACAAATCTTCCAGCTCACTGTCTGATGCCATGTCTATTTTCTCCAAGGCATCCTTCAAGTCTGATAATATATCAGGGACGGCTTCTGATAACAACGCTCTCCAGCTATCCAACGTCTCTCTGTCTGGTTTACATAGATACATGCTTCCCAAAAGTCCGCACGCTTCTATCAGTTCGTTGTCCGTCATCGTAGCTTTCTGCATTAATTGGAACTCCTCACAGGAATCTTTGTGCAGGGGCCACCCACGTGGTGCCCCTGCGATATCTGGTCAAAAGCCTACTTCTTTATGTTCTTTGCCTCTACGAACCTTATTGACGGTATGGTCAGTTTGGGATCGGCGAAATGCGGCAGCCTGTCCTGTACTATTGTTTTGAAGACGGGATCGGGGAAGGCATTTCCGGCTTCGACATCGGGAAGACTGCCGTTTGAAAGGGCGTATCCCATGCAAGTCCTTACGCACGCCGGTGGAAGTCCTACCTTCAATCTGTGTATGCAGAAATCACATTTGTCGACCTTCTTTTCCTTTTCATTGAACTGAGGTGCGCCGTATGGACATGCCGCTATGCAGCGCTTGCATCCGATGCATTTGTTCTTATCATGAAGAACGACGCCGAATTCCTCTTCCTTGGAGTATGCCCCCACTGGACAAGCTTTCAGACACGACGGTTCCTCGCAGTGATTGCAGGAAACTGAAAGGTATCTCACTTCGGGGTTCGGATATTTCCCCGCTTCCTGTATAATGACCCTCCTTCGTCTGATGCCGACGGGGAGGTCGAATTCCTGCTTGCAGCCCGACTCGCAGCCCCTGCACGCGATGCAATTATTTTCATTGTAGAGCCATGTCATTTGTTTTGGGTTCTTCGCCATTTGTCCCTCCTCTATGCCCTTGTTACCTTGACACCGATTTCTTTATGAACAGCCATGCCCGAAGTTTTTTCAGACACACCCGCAAGGAATTGTCCATCCGCGGTACCTTCGGGAGACCACTTGTTGATCTTGTTCATTGAGCCTCTTGCTATCTTTCCGAAACCCGAATGTCCATATCCATGATGGAGCGCGACTACCTCCGGATGAATTCTTTCCGTTACCTGCACGGTTCCCTTTGCCTTGGCATAAGGAGATTCTATCCAGATGGGGTCACCGTCCTTAAGTCCGAGCTTGGCAGCGGTGGCCGAATTCATGACAAGTGGGTTATCAGGCTTCATCTCCATTAGCCAGTCGTTGTTAAATGTTCTTGAATGGGTGTGTTCGGCCTGCTTATAGTTGATGAGATAAAGAGGAAAATCAGGGGTTGGATTGTAGATCGGCTCAACATAGTCAGGCAAGGGATTTAGCCCCTTCTTTGCCATCTGTTCCGAATAGAACTCGATCTTCTTCGACGGCGTTGCAAACCCTTTTTCTTTATATTTTTCATAATGCGTCTCGCCACCTATAAATACGGCTCCAGGAAGGGCCAGTATTTCATCCAATGTCTTTCCTATGGGTCCGTTTTTGAGCTGGTCGGACATGTATTCAGGATAAGTATCGGGCAGGGTCTTGCCGTCCTTGTCTTTAAGCCACATCTTATTTGCCAGGGCAAGGATGAACTCCTGCTCAGTCATTCCGTTTATTACCGACTTGACTACAGGCTGTCTGATGGATGTTGCGGGGAAGGTAACCCAGTTTCCATGTATCTCCCATCTTTCCAGGTAATGGCTGCCCGGTATCACGATATCCGCAAGCTCCGCTAGTTCGCTCATCATCGTATCCAGGACAACGACGTATTCGAGTTTCTTGATCGCCTCAACGTTTTTCTTGGTGTTGGGTACCGACATAATGAAATTCTGGAACATGAAGACGCCTGCTCTGAGCTGGTAAGGCTGGCCGGAAATCATGGCGTCCCTTGTTTCGGTGTATATCCCTGACGAATGAGCGAAAGGATACTTTGTCCCAAGACCGTCAATCCTCGCTGCCTTAGGTTTGTCTATGTTGAATGCCCTGCGCTTGCCTCCCTTGGCCTCCCTGCTCACCATTGTGCCGGGCTTGTCGTACTGTCCCAAAAGCGCGGGTAGCATCGCTATCGCCCTTCCGCCATCCGTAGCATTTGTGTGGTGCCCGGGACCGCTCCATACGTCTACAAGCGTGGGTTTTGTAGCAGCAAGCTCCTTTGCTATTCTTCGAGTTGTTTCGGCAGGTACCGACGTAATCTTCTCGGCCCATTCAGGGGTTTTATCTTTCACAAACTCTGCATACTTGTCGAAGCCGATCGTATAATTATTTATAAACTCCTGGTCGTGCCAGCCGTTTTTCACTATCTCATGCCCCAAAGCAAGAGCAAATGCTCCGTCCGTGCCAGGTCTGATGGGAACCCATTCATCGGCCTTTGCCGCAGTCTGGTTATAGAAGGGATCGACGTAGACCATCTTTGCACCCTTTGCTCTGCCCCAGTTCCAGATCCCCGGAAGATGGGCCCACTTTGTGGCGGCAAGAAGGTTCCAGCCGAAGACAAGAGCATACTTCGTATTGGCGAAATCGGGGAGTGGTCTGTCATCACCCATCACCAGCTTAAAGGAGGCCTTTCTTGCAACATCGCATGTATTCGAATGCATCGAGAAGTTCGGAGAACCGTAAAGCATGTTGAAATCCGACTGCATGTCAGTGAACGAGGAGTCCTCCGTGCACCAAAACATCGCTTCGGGTCCGTATTTCTCCCGGACGCTTAACAGGTTCTTTGAGACGTCATCGAGGGCTTCTTCCCAAGAAATGGCTTTCCACTTACCAGACCCTCTGGGTCCCACTCTCTTCATAGGTGTTTTCAGTCTGTCTGGATCGTAAAGCGCCCTCGTTCCGGCATTGCCCTTTGCGCAGAGCCTTCCGCCCAGCGCCTTTTTTTCCGCGTAATCCGTCGAGATATTCGCCACCCCGATAGGGTTGAACTCGCTGGGCTCTATTTTGACGACCCTGCCGTCGACCACGTGCACTTTAATCCCGGACGTCCCTCCGCACATATGGCACGTCGTATATATCCACTTGCCTTTGGCTGCCAATTTCTCCTCAGCCGCCGCCTCTCTGAAGAGGCCGAGTTTGTCATCCCACAAGAGTCCGCTCGCAATGGCCACCCCTGCAAGGGCTGATGACCATTTAAGGAATGACCGCCTGGTAAATTCTTTTCCCGTAGCTTTTTCAAAAATATCTTTTTCGTCTTCTGTTATCATTCTATTTTCGCTCATTTGGTCCTCCTTTACTTTGCAAATAGATTCCATGCTCCATTCACACCGCCGCTGTGGCAGCCCGCGCAGATTTGAGGGTCAACCTCTTTCCTTAATGAGGCTGCAGAACTTTCCCTCAGATCGACAGATTGATGACAGTCTGTGCACTGCTTAGGCGTTGCGAGGTTAGATTCGAGGTGGACCCGGTGAAACATCTTGTACTCCTTGTTGAGTGAATCTTCCTCGAGGACCTTTGCATGACAGTTCAAACATTCCTGGTTGCTCAGTTTGGCCGCGCTCTTATGAAGGTCTATAAGGTTCTGCTCTAACGCGACCGCGCTTGTGGAAAGCATTAGTACCAGAAAAATAACCAAGGTATTAAGCATGATCTCCTCCTTTTATGTATTGCTACTTTGGACAGAACCTTTGCTCCCATGGCGTTGACATGCCTGAATGCATCTAACGCTGTTGTGTTCATCCTCATACGCTGCAGATAGTATTTTTTAACACATATACTTTTATATATGTGTTAAATCCTCGTTACCGCACTTGTAATTGATCTCCTCTTCCTGCATTGAATCCTTTTCCACGGTAATATACGGATTATTTTGGTATAGATAAATATATGAAAGATTATACGATGATTCTTGGAGGTTTGCAATGCAATGAAGGATGTGATAGACGTCTTTAACTGGACCTCCCCAGAGTTAAAACCCGGGGGTTCTTCTTATATGCCGAGACCTTTAAGTAGGACCCTGCCGCCAGCAAAAAGGAGCATGACGATTACTATATACTTGAACGCTACAGGCCTTGTTCTTGCGAGGATTCTCACCCCTACGATCGACCCAAGCATAATACCTATTATCGAGGGCACGACAACCATCGGCATGGCTGCGCCGTTGTTAATATAGATCCAAGCTGCCGAAGTATTGGTGATCGACAGGAGAAACTTACTCGTGGCGACGGAGACCTTCAGCGGAGCTCCCATCATCAGGTTGAGCACCGGTACATTTGCCCAATCGGCACCGAGCCCGAACATACCGGTCATAACGCCGATTATTACAAATGTTGCAAGGCCCTGGGCCGTCCTGTGGACCTGCCAGTTGATGCTTTGCCCTGTTGAGACCTCATGGTATATGCCGTTTATCCTCAGTGCGGTGGACAATGCACAGGCCTGTTTCACTTCAGGATATTCGGACTTTTTCGCCAGAAGCATAATCACGACGATACACAGTATCGTGGCCCCAAGTGATATCTGGACGACATTCGTCGGAAGGGCCACGCCAATCATAGCGCCCATAATGGCACAGGCCGAGGCGATAACAGCAAGTGGCAAGGAGAGCCTTAAATCTGCCAATCCTTTCTTAAGGAGAGCGGGGCCGGTTGCTAGGGCTCCTGCAAGTGCCACGAGAAGTCCAGCCCCCCTGACAAAATCAAGATGGAAAGGAAAGAATCCTGCTATAATAGGCACGAATAAAACGCCGCTTCCGACGCCGCCGAGAACTGCCACGATGCCGAGAATGAACGTCACTATAAATAGTATGAAAGGCCATGCCCACCACGGCAGGACGGATTTGACGCCGCTCTCCGCGGCCATTACCACTTCAGGCGAAACGAAGACCATGGAAACAAACATCATTACGGTCAAAACGAAAGCAAATAAACATACCATGACCGTATGGGACCCACAGACCTGCTTGATCCGATTGAACAGCCCCGATGCTGAAGCATTATATTCCATGATTACAGTAATAACTCCCTTTTGTATTCACATAACTCACTTATGCTATAGGCACATATAACTTGGTTATGTTCCGATGATTAATTGCATCGAGTATAAAAATAAATTCTTTAACACCGCCATTGCGATGCTAACGCGGCACCCCGTAAACACGCTCGGCATTATGCCATGCCAGCGCCTGAGCAAGCAAATCAGGTAGCTGTCCAAGAATAAAGTGCCACTGTTTGGCCACTTTAAATCTGGTGCAGAATCTACTTCAGCATTCAACATCCCCTGTCGGAATCAGTATTATCACATATTACTAACGCGGCTTTACCTCAGCCACCTTGCAATATCGGTCCGAAAAATATTTCCTCTGAAAATAGAGGGCAACGTTCACCAATCCGATTAAGGCCGGCACCTCGACAAGAGGCCCGATGACTGCAGCAAATGCAGCGCCAGAGTTTATCCCGAAGACAGCTACGGCGACTGCTATGGCCAATTCGAAATTATTGCTTGCAGCAGTGAATGAAAGCGTAGCGGTCTTGGCATAATCTGCTCCTATCTTTCTGCCAAGATAGAACGAAACGAGAAACATTACTACAAAATAGATCAGTAATGGTATTGCAATGTGAATCACATCCATCGGCAATCTGACTATATAATTCCCCTTCAAGGAAAACATCACAAGGATGGTAAATAGAAGGAAGACAAGAGTAAGCGGGCTTACTCTCAGGATGAATTCGTGTTCGTACCATTGGCGATTCTTAATTTTGAGCAGGCTGAACCGGGTCAGCATCCCAGCCAGGAAAGGAATTCCAAGGTATATGAAGACACTTTCAGCTATCTGGCCGATTGTTACATGTACAACCGCTCCTTTGAGTCCGAACCACGCCGGTAGGATCGTGATGAATATATAGGCATAGACCGAGAAGAAGACTACCTGAAAGATCGAATTGAAGGCTACCAGTCCGGCAGCATACTCCGGATCTCCGCACGCCAGATCGTTCCAAACAATGACCATGGCAATGCATCGGGCCAGCCCGATCATAATGAGGCCTACCATATATTCCGGATAATCCTGAAGAAAGATAATTGCCAGCAGGAACATCAGTATCGGCCCGATAATCCAGTTCTGAATGAGGGAAAGCCCAAGAACTTTTTTGTTTTTGAAGACCTCTCTTAACTCCTCGTACTTCACCTTTGCGAGGGGCGGATACATCATAAGAATGAGGCCGATGGCAATGGGAATGTTGGTCGTACCTACCTGAAAACTGTTGATCAGACCCTCTACCCCCGGCACAAAATAGCCAAGGCCGACCCCCAAAGCCATTGCCGCAAATATCCAGACAGTAAGATAGCGGTCAAGAAAGGATAACTTTTTTGTGACGGTCCTCATTTGACATCTCCCATAAAGCCAGTTATTAGTTCTTTTATCTCATCGCGAACGCGCCTTATGAATTCAGTACTCCGACTCCGGCAAGAATGCCTGTCACACATTATCTTAAGCATCCGCAGTCTCCGACGCTTTTCGTTTTCTTAGTTAATATCGTTGACGATGCGCTGCTGCTGTCAAGATTCTCTTTGCCAGCAATGCTCAGAGTGTGGACACGTAGACACAGATAACAGGCCCTCGCAGGCA
>PMYY01000135.1:7445-7582 GCA_003170655.1 Nitrospiraceae bacterium | reverse complement strand
TTCTTTTTGATAGTAGGCCTGCCCGAAAGCTTTTTGAAAAATCGCTGATATGCCGACATCCAGCGGTAGACGCCATTCCGCAGTATCTGGGAGGGGACATCTTTAAGAAAATCGGTGTCGGCACTTATAAACTGACT
>PMYY01000135.1:0-7429 GCA_003170655.1 Nitrospiraceae bacterium | reverse complement strand
TTCCGGAAATAGCGGTCTTCCCCCACCTTGGAGTTATATATAAATCTCTGATGCTCTATCCACTGCGATAGAGTCTTGATCTGCTCCTTGGTCGGAAAAACCCTGAACTTCTTGCCTTCGNNTTCGTTCATGGTTATATTACCTCGGCGTAATAAAAGCATTCGATAGTCCCCCTCCTGGCTGACGCCTGGCACTGGGCAATGCGCTCACAGTCCGTTCAATCAGGGATGAAGGATTGTTCTTTGCTCTTCTCGCAATAATCCATGTTGACTGCAACCATTCGCCGAAGCACAGTCCCGTAGTCAATGCCGTATTCTCTTTGTAGTGCAGCAGCAATGTCCGAATACCGTCCAAAGACCTCGCCGAGGCTGCCGGCATTGTATTGATGAACAAAATCCTTGCACTGATTATGAGCATCGTCGACGTCCAGGTAGGGAGTTCGACACAGGGCTGTCGAAACGTGCGCAGATATTTCATCTTTCAGTTCCTGTGTTTCTTCGCCACTGACACGTCTCTCGAAGAGATCTCCAACTGAGAGATTCTCCAGATCTATGCACTCATTGAACTTGCGGCAGTTCATACATGAGAACCTGAGTTCATATTTAAGCGTCTCAACAAGACATGCCTCGAGGATCTCTTTGAATGACTCGTCATTGTGCGGGGCTGAGATATGGAGCATATCCGATACGAACGCCCCTCCGCTCTTAACCACCGCATCCGGCGTTTCCTGCACCCTTTTTGATGTCTCTGTGCCGACGATGGCGTTTCCAAGCATGACATAATAACGAAGTTCGGCAGGAACCAGGGCCAGCTTCCGCCTAAACTCTCGGTCGTTCAATTCGTTGAGAACTGCGAGAAGAGAATATGTTCTTTTACCTGACATTTGCGAATACCCCTCACCTATGAATGTAGTCAATAGTATAATCGATTTCAGATAGCGGGTTAAAGCCTATGCAGCAGAAGAACCGAATCCTGGACAAAAGTGAGATGTCCGAATGCTTTTTATTCGCTCACCAGCCTGATTTTCCTAATGTCCCTATTCAGCTGGACTGCGGATACACTTATCTGCCCGTCGTTTCGAGGCAGTAAGTTGATGTCCGTTCCCTTAAGTTTGAATGGGATGCCGTCCCTGATGGCTTCCTTGATTTGTTGACTATAATCGAAAAGCACGACTTTTTCGACACTCTCATACCGTTCGCCCACACCGTGGCTGTACCCAATAACAAAAGCGAAAGTGATGGACAGAAACCATATAATGATAAAACTTGTTTTCATGATGTCGCTCCTTTCCGAAAGCTTGACCTATAGGATATCACCTAAAGTTTATCCTTATCGGACCCAAAATCAAAGCTGTTTCAATAACACGCCGCTCTATACACAAGTTCGCAGGATTGAGATAATGATGGAAATTAACTAGATCGTTTCAGACTAATTTATAGAGCACATGGCGTACGATGACTAATCTAAAGGGCGATCTTAATTTTTCATTATGGAGCGGGCGACGGGATTCGAACCCGCGACTCCCAGCTTGGGAAGCTAGTACTCTACCACTGAGTTACGCCCGCTTTAAGGAAAGCTATACTAACACGAAAAGGCTTTATTAATCGAGCATTATCGCGCCGCTGGCAGCCGAACTAACCAGCTTCGCATACCTCGAAAGATATCCCTTCTTTATCTTCGGCTGCGGCTTTTTCCAGGCTGACATCCTGTCCTTCATCTCCTGATCGGAAATGACCACTTCGATTTTTCTTTTAGGGATGTCGATCCGTATCTTGTCGCCGTTTTTTACGACAGCGATCGGACCACCCTCCATTGCTTCGGGTGAGACATGGCCGATACAGGGACCGCGGGTGCCTCCCGAGAATCGCCCATCAGTAATAAGCGCCACGGATTCGGCAAGCCCCATACCGGCAATTGCCGAAGTGGGAGATAGCATTTCCCTCATCCCCGGGCCGCCCTTGGGGCCTTCGTACCTTATGACTACGACATCGCCGGACTTTATTTCTCCAGCAAGGATGGCCTTCATAGCGGCTTCTTCGGAATCATATACCTTTGCCGCACCTTCGAACTTCATCATGTTTTTGCTCACCGCGGTTTGCTTCACGACTGCACCGTCGGGTGCTAGGTTACCCTTGAGCACCGCTATGCCGCCCTCCTTATGAAATGCCTTATTAAGCGGCCTGATAACATCTTCGTCGAAGACTTCTGCAGCCCCGGCGATCTTCAGGATGCTTACACCCGAAACGGTTGGACTGTCCTTGAGCATGTCCTTCAATCTGCTCAGCACCGCTGGAATGCCGCCGGCAGCATCGAGGTCTTCCATGTAGTATTGCCCGCCCGGAATCATATTAGTGATGTGCGGGGTCTTTTTGCTGATCTCATCGAAGGTCTCCAGCTTAAGATCTATCCCTGCATCATGAGCCATAGCGGGGATGTGAAGCGCCGTATTTGTAGATCCTCCTAGTGCCAGATCTACCCTTATGGCGTTCTCAAAGGCTTCTTTGGTCATGATCTTACGCGGGGTAACATTCTTTTTGATAAGTTCAACGATCTTAATCCCGCTCTCGAAAGCGATCCTTTTCTTCTGAGCGAGAACAGCCGGCGCTGTCGCACAGCCGGGCAGACTCATTCCGAGGGCCTCGGTTACACACGCCATTGTATTGGCCGTATACATGCCTTGGCAAGATCCAGCCCCAGGGCATGCGCACATCTCCAGGTTCTGCAGTTCTTCGGGCTTGATCAAGCCTTTCTTGAATTTGCCGACAGCTTCAAATGTATCGCTCGTCAGATTGAGCCGGCGCCCCTTGTATTTACCTCCAAGCATAGGCCCCGCTGTCACTACGATGCTGGGGATATTTAGTCTGGCCGCAGCCATAAGCATGCCGGGGGTTATCTTATCGCAGTTTGTGAGAAGAACGAGTCCGTCAAGTTGATGCGCCTCAGTTATAGTTTCGACCATGTCAGCTATAAGCTCCCTCGAGGCGAGAGAGTAGTGCATGCCTTTGTGTCCCATCGCGATGCCGTCGCATATACCTGGAATTCCGAAGAAGAATGGATACCCCCCCCCGGTATGGATTCCTTTTTCTATGAATCTCTCAAGGTCACGCATGCCGATATGGCCCGGGATGATATCGGTAAAGCTGGTAGCTACCCCTATGAAAGGTTTGTTCATCTCGCTGCGCGGCATTCCTGTGGCATAAAGGAGCGCCCTGTGAGGCATGCGCTCAAGTCCGCATTTAATCGTGTCACTTCTTCTCATAAAGAAATATCCCCTTATCGTTCTCGAACGGCCTCAGCCGCAGATGAAATGATTTGCTTACTATGGATTAATTATTGTGGTTTTTCTTGTAATCCCGCACTAGTTCGGCTATTTTATCCTTTCTGTTGAGCTTTTCCTTCTGCATTCTTTTCTTTTCTATCTCCTCTTCTGGAGAGAGATAATGCTTCTTGTTCAGCTCATCAAGCTGGCCATTCAATTCCTTGTGCTCCTGGCAAAGCTTCTTAAAATCGTCATTCACCTTCTTCAGCGCTTCTACGATCTCTTCGTCGGTCATCGTAACCTCCCTCGATGTAGAATTAAAATTATGAATCATTTTACAACAAATGAAAGGCAAAAAAACACCCTTGTCAGATATCGTCCAGCAGACGTTTCAAACGGGCCAGATCCTCCTTGGTCATGTGCTTGTCCCGGTAAAAAAGCCCTTCGAATTCGGACGCAAAAACATTGGATTTCTCGCGCAGTCCAGCGTCTTCTATTTTCGCCGTAAGTTCGTGGAGTCCTTCGGACATGGTCCTCTCATAGCCATATTTTCTCATTTTTCCTATAAAATTATCGACCATGCGTCTTTCGGAGGCCTTTCTTCGGAGTAACCCATAAATGAGCGCCCCAGCACCACACAATACCGCAAGCATGACAAAAGCGCCACCAGCAAGGCCCTTCAACACGGCTGGATCGATCCGTAGACTCTTGAGCACATTCTTGAAGCCTGTAAATAGCGCTATCTGTTTGTTCAGGTCATAGCTGATGATCATGGAATTCCAGTAATAGTTTATCGCATCGAAAAAGAGTTTGATACAAAGCAATATTCCATTCTGGCTTCTGTTTGTAAATGCGCCGATGGCCCCGGGTGTCGGGTCCATACGCACCCAGCCCTTGTTGCGGATATATGCCTCTACCCATACATGGGCGCTGTTCTGGGATAAGAGGTAGTAGCCCCCCAGAGTATTGTAATATCCGCCCCGGTAGCCGCCGACAAGACGGGACGGTATTCCGGATGTACGCAGCATTACGGCCATCGTTGAGGCGAAATACTCGCAGTTGCCATATTTATAATTAAACAGAAAATCTTCAATCGGCTTGACCGTCACCGGCAGATCCTTGAGCGAATAAGCGAATTGCCCATCCCTGAGGTAATGAAGTAAAGCCCGTGCCGCCTCTTCCTCGCTTTTACCGGCAGTCACTTCCCTGACCAGCTTCACGATCTTTCCGAAATCGCCTGGAGGAAGCTGAAGATATTTCCTCGTATCAATACTTTCCCGCCCTTCGACACCGGAAAGCACCG
The DNA here is from genome assembly GCA_003170655.1 of Nitrospiraceae bacterium. Classification (GTDB taxonomy): domain Bacteria; phylum Nitrospirota; class Thermodesulfovibrionia; order Thermodesulfovibrionales; family Dissulfurispiraceae; genus Fen-1308. The sequence continues at coordinate 2,867 of PMYY01000135.1, read as the reverse complement.
ATACGGCAATGTACTTGGTCCGCCGCTCTATGCCCTGTCGCGATCTCACGGTCAGGTCATCAAAAAATTGCGAGTCGCGATAATTCAGAGATACCGGTTTGTCCAGTGCAAAGAAATATATATTCCCGTAAGGTTCAAGATAGATGGTCTGGTAAACCTTTTTGCCCTGCAGTTTGAAATTACTGCGGAGCTCCCGCTCCTTGTTAAGGCTCCTCCACGATGTTCCATCGAAATAGTCGAGCACAATGCCCCTCCAGTAGAGCATGTCTTCGTTCACCGGCTCTGTCTCTGCACGAAAAATTACAGCTGCATTTTCCTGGATATTAGAGATATCGCCGAGTGTCACATGGTCCGTAAATCCGGTTGTTGTGCCGCCTGCATTAAGAAAATTGAGAAGCGGGAACGCGGTCCTGGGCAAGATGACAAACATTAGGGCAGTCATGGGTATAGAAACAAGCGGTATAAGCAGGGCCCTCGACATCACACTTGAGAGTTCAATGTTCATTAGAGTTATGCTGCTCTCCTGCGAATAGAAGGTCAGCAGTACGATGCATAGCGGCAATAAAAAAGCCAGCAGGACAAGGTTTACAAGGAATTGGAGGTCAAGGGTCAATAGTGCTGAAACTGCGAGCAAAAAGGTTGAGAGGACATAGATCTGCATATAATCACGCGTCTTTTTTTCTTCCAGAAACTTGACAGCCATCAGTATCAAAAGGGTCTCAACTATTGGCGCGGTAAAATTATCGCGTGTTATCCTGAGAGAATTTAGAATGACAAAGATGACGAGAATCATATTGAAAATTCTTCGAGAAATCTCATATCTCCTACGGTAATCCAAAAAGAAGGCCGCAAAAAAAAGGAAAACAAAGCCAAGGGAGAAAATAATCCCGACATACCTGACCACAGATAAAAAGCTGATAAGTCCTGCAACGTAGGTAAGGCCGTTCATGGCGGCCTTTATGCTTATTGTATATTCGTCCCTATTGCGTGCCATCAGTTATTCGCTCCCGTAAAGGGCAAGCTCTTTCAGCATTGCAGCTTTCCCATAGCCCCCCTTCCCGGTTTCAGCAGAAATCCGAGTAACGGGACTGAACACCCTGGTGCCGATTTTAAGGCCTACCGAAATATTGAGCCGGAAACTTTTCACGATAATGTATGCCACGCATGATATTTTTTCTTCGAGGTCGGCTATCGCAATTTTATCCAGCTCCAGGAGCAAAGGACGATGAGCGAGAGACGAAAATTCCTTGGTCTTCAATTCCCCGGTCCGTGCGCTCGCCTTCCAATGTATATACTTCTGCGGATCGCCGTATTGGTAATTCCTGATCGAAAGCATCTCTGCCTCAAAACCCGTCTTGTCAAGGGTCCTGTCTCCCTTAGATCTCTCTACCCTCCCAATGAGGCCTCCTATGGAGCACTTCTTCACGGCGGGGAATACTATGACATCGAGATCCAGATCTATTCGCCTGAAACGGATGAAGAAATTGAACGGGAATACAGATGATATGTAGACATCGTCGATGCGATGACGGCCCCGGCGCGGAAAAGCCATCGTGGCAAGCCCTGCAGCCTTTCCCTCCTTGGCGACGACCGGCAAAAGCGTTTCAGTATCGCCGAGCTTCACCTTTATGAGAAAAGACGGCATAAAGCGTTTCCTATTCGTAAGAACAAACTTCACGGGTATGGCGGTCCCTGCATAGATCTCATCGGGCGCCGAGATCCCAACGCGATAATTCATAAGGTTGCGCCTGCCGAAGAAACCTGAAATGCCCATGAAACTGAGGAGGACAGAGACGATGAGATAGACCAGATTGTTGCCCGTATTGACAGCCGAGAAGCCGAGAAAAATCGTGAGGATGATATAAATCCATCCGGCCTTCGTGATTTTGATTACACCGGGACCGGTATTTTTTCGATGACCGATTTTACAACCTCCTTCTTGTCGACATGTTCGTACTCGTCCCTGAAAATGACTCTGTGCGGAATAGTGAACTCGGAGAGTTCCTTTATGTCTTCCGGTATCACATAGTCCCTGCCGCTGAAATAGGCCTTCGTCTTTGCCGTTGCTGTTATCGCCAGCACACCGCGGGTTGAGACCCCTGCGAGTATGAATTTATTGTCCCGGGTCGCCTCGACTATATCGAGCACATAATCAAGCATTTTATCGGACAGGTACACTTTTTCTTTGATCTCATCCTGGATAGCAATGACCTCATCCTTCGTCATCATCGGCTGGATAGAATATAGTTCTTCCCGCTTGCTACCAAACTTGAGGATTTCCTTTTCTGATACCCTGGATGCATAGCCTACGCTGATCTTCATAGTGAAGCGGTCGAGTTGAGATTCGGGCAGCGGGAAGGTGCCGAACTGCTCTACCGGATTTTGAGTAGCGATAACGAAAAACGGCCTGGCAAGCTTATATGTCTTCTCTTCGATGGTGGCCTGTTTCTCCCCCATTGCCTCGAGCAACGCGCTCTGGGTTTTGGGTGTGGCCCTGTTGATCTCATCGACAAGGACGATATTATTGAATACCGGGCCCTGATAGAATTCGAAGGTCCCCGTGTCTTTGTTGAAAATGGAGAGACCCGAGATGTCGGTCGGCAAGAGGTCGCTTGTGCACTGTATGCGCCCGAAGCTGAGACCGAGGGCCTTTGCGATTGCGATGGCTAAGGTTGTCTTTCCGAGGCCCGGAAGGTCCTCGATGAGGAGGTGTCCCCTGGAAAAAAAAGTAATGAGCGAAAGCTTCAGCGCCTTAGCCTTTCCGTGAAGATAACCGGAGAGAAAATTTATTATCTCTTCAATCGTCTCGTTCCGCTGTCCCATCGCTCTCCTTAGCGTTATTCTCTGACAAGCTTCGCCGAATCCGA
>PMYY01000120.1:3108-3313 GCA_003170655.1 Nitrospiraceae bacterium | reverse complement strand
ACTTTACCGAGTTTAAGAATCTTATTTTCGCAAAATCCCTTCGGCACAATACCTAGATGAACAAGTTGATCCCATGTTTCTCTCCTATCCATCAACGTTGCGATCTTGTCCCATTCTTTAAATTATGACATTCTATCATCTTTACCTCCATAACTCTTGACCATGACTCTCCACAAAAGCACACACATAAGTATAGTCATTTATC
>PMYY01000120.1:0-3102 GCA_003170655.1 Nitrospiraceae bacterium | reverse complement strand
TGGTCGATATGTTAAATCACCCTATCTGGCGTCCGAATTAAATTGGAATAGGTGCCCGAACTAAATCGGAACGGCTGTCCGAACCTGCCGGAATTTCCCCAAAGCCCATTAATAGTGCAGTGGCAGCAATTAGACGTAAGCGCTTTAGCAAACAGCAGGCAGAAAACAAAGTAATGTTCTTGATATCAGTCTGCCCCTTTTTGCCTGCATTTTCATTTCTAAATCTTCACTCCTTTAAGCACAGCCTTTTTCCCGCCGAAGCCGGGGACCTGTTCAACACTGAATCCTGCTGATGCGAGGCCGCGGCGGACAGCTCCCGCGACTGTAAATGTGGCGCAAGTCCCGCCAGAAGATGTTTTTTCTCCGATCGCCATAAGCAGCTCAGGCCGCCAGATGTCTGGATTTTTCTTTGGTCCGTGGCCGTCCAAAAACCAGGCGTCGCAGCGCGTTGCAAGTGCGTTGACCATTTCGAGGGCTTCGCCGATGTAGAGATTAAGGGTAATTGTGCCAAAAGGCCGGGTCAGTTGTATTTGGTGCCATCCGGATTTTGTTGTATCAATGCTGCCGTATGCCCGCACCAGCTGATCTATTAAATGTCCGACAGGTTCAATGAATCCTTCCAGTATGGATGCCATACGCTCGCTGGAGATTGGATGCAGTTCTGCGGAGTTGTAGTTTATCGCAAGGTCAGTCATGCCGGAGTCGTCTAAATAATCCATGAGCGAGATAAGCATTCGACCGGCGCCAAAGCCCGTTTCGCCAATGCTGAGCCCGGAGCGTTTTTTAAGCATGTCGATAATGCATGTGCCCTCAAAATAGATATGCTTGGCCTCTTCAATGGCATTTACAACATCAAAGTAACGGTCATTATAGTGTTCATTAATAAGATATGGAGGTGTCAGCATAGAGATATCAAATCAGCAGGCTGGACCGGTCGAGTGACAGGACGGTGCTTTAAAAATCAGTATGGATCCTTCGTTATTCATGAGTCATTGTAACATGCAATGGGGGGAAGAATAATCATCGGGGTCAGGTCTGCAATATAATATTTCGTCCCTCACCTCGATCTTGCTTCCATAGAGCCATCCCTAGACACAATCATACTTCTTTGCATACATGTCTGCAACAAATGTTTTCATTTTCACTCTTTTGAGCGAGACTGCCTTGCTGATAAAGGTTATTTTCAGAAATTCACATTGCGACGGTCTATCGCAATGTGCGGACTTTCAGTAGCACCAATTCAGCGGCTTTAATATGGCTCCGTCAAAGATTACGACATGAAAGCGATAGAACTATCTTGGGTGAAGGCTTGAAACGACTATCGATGATTTCCGTTCCGTGCACACCGGTATATTCAGGATAACCTCTGGCGATGACTCCTGTGATTATGTGGAGTTCCTCGTTATGTGAAGTAGTTGTCTGAAATCCTTCTTAAATAAGTGTTCCGTGAAAATTTACTGCACATAATAATAAGCCAATAGTAGATATACTCCTCATTGAAATCCAACTAATGAGGAGGTTTATATGGCTACGTCTCATAAGCACGGAGCATGGAGTTGCGGGGAATCCTATCAATCAAAACTTCTTAGTGAGTATCTGGACTTTTTGTGCAAACATCGTGGCCTTTGCAAAGAAACTATTCGAATGCGAAGGAATGATGTCATGTCATTTCTGCAGTCACTGAGACTTCAAGATGAGGTGGCGGATATTGAGAGGCTATCAGCAAAGCGGGTATATGACTACATCATAAAGACCGCTAAGCTCATGACTCTTCCAAGTCGCAGACATCTCGTTGCATCAATTCGAAGCTTTCTAAAGTTTGCCCATCTCAAGGGATATGTTCAGCGGGATTTAACAGAGGCTGTCCCGGTTATCGGTACGCCGAAATTAGGGAGTATTCCCAGGGGCATTCCATGGGAGTCCGTCGAAAGACTACTTGCCACTCCGAACCGAGAAACTCATGATGGCAGAAGGACTTATGCAGTATTGCAGCTACTTACAAACTATGGAGTGCGTATAGGTCAGGTGACAAAACTTCGTTTGCAGGACATCAACTGGCGTGAAGGTTCAATCCATTTTCAGCCGAGCAAGTGGGGGAACCCTTTGTGCCTTCCTCTGTATCCGGAGGTTGCAGATGCCTTGCTGGCCTATATACGGGAAACACGTGGGAGAGCCTCTTTCCCGGAAGTGTTTCTTACTGGTTACGGCAACCCCAGACCTCTCATGAGAGGAGGGTCTTTATACTCCTCGATGAAAACATGTTTCCGTAATGCAGGTATCGCGGCAACTGCACATTCCATACGGCATGCCTTTGCTACACGGCTTATGGAACATGATACCCCTATGAAGACGATCGCTGATTTGCTGGGACATAAATCTATAAGCACGACCTTCATCTACACAAAAGTCGACCTCAAGCATCTTCGGCTTGTGGCGTATGAATGGCCTGAGGTTTTGTCATGAAAAAGCTATCAACCCGGCCATTCAGTGTTCTTATTGAACAATATCTACGGCTGCGGCGTTCGCTTGGTTTTATTCTTCGAGGCGCCGAGGGCATCCTGAAAAAATTCGATCTTTATCTGTCTCAAAACTTTCCCAATGCAAAAACTGTAACAAAGCCAATGATAGTCGGCTATCTTCAAATGGTCAAACACCAGCGTGCATCGACTGTGTATCTTCGCTTTATGGCTTTGCGCCAGTTTTGCCGGTTCTTATTCCAATTCAACCCTAATACTTACGTTCCCGAAAAGAGATTGGTACCACGAGGACCGACTCTCAGAGTGCCTCATATCTATACGCCTGAAGAGGCAGTAGAATTGATCAAACTGGCTAGAATGCTCACTCCTCGCGAGTCATTGCGCCCCCACACCTATAGCACATTGCTTTCTCTACTGTGGGTGTCCGGTCTGCGTATTGGAGAAGCGCTGAAGCTGAATTTGGAAGATGTTGATACGGATAATGCTGTTTTACATATCCGAGAAAGCAAATTCTTTAAGTCACGGCTCGTCCCATTGGCGTTATCCTCTGCAGCTGCTCTTGCAACATACAGAATACTGCGTGCAAAACATGGTTATGATCAAAGACCCGGGGCCCCTTTCTTTA
>PMYY01000136.1:9831-17243 GCA_003170655.1 Nitrospiraceae bacterium | reverse complement strand
TCCGTTAAAATTGCCGGTATACTTCAGCCTTCATAATTTCTTCATCATTGAGCGTTAATATTAAGTGTAAGTATTGACAAGCGTCGTCGATGCTGATACTCGTTAAAGATAAGAAACCGTTCAGAAACCTATTCTGACGGATATTTGGGGGAAAAATGAAAAAGATAATTCTGGTTACAGTGGCCCTGCTTCTAATCGCGGCGGGCGCGGTATTTGCGGCAGGCCTTGAGGTTAAGCACAAAGCTGGTCCTTACGATATAAAAGTCAAGTTCGACAAGAACCCGCCCACCACAGGCGCCAATGATGTCGATATCCAGATTAAAGACGCCACTGGTAAGTACGTAACCGATGCGATGGTAAAGGTTGATTATTCAATGCCGGCAATGCCTGGAATGCCTGCAATGAACTACAAGACAAATGCGGCGCTGGAAGGTAACAAGTATGCTGCAAAACTCGACCTGTCAATGTCCGGCTCATGGAGTATCGCGGTCAAGATAACAAAGGATGGCCAGACTTCGACCGTTAAATTCAATATTGACGCCCAATAGGACCGGCAGAAGAGGGAGGGTCGTGTAATGTGTACCGAAGTTTCTGCGGGACGATCAAACACCGCATACGATCGACCGTTCATTTCGCTTTCCTTCCTTTTCTTTTTTGCATCTTTGTTTCTCTTTGCGGCTCGTGTGCAAGCCGAGGACCTCAACCTGCAACAGTTGATCGCTGAAGCGCTTAATAACAGCCCCGAGTTACTTGCCTCGCAGTCAAGGACATCGGCGTCCGAATACAGGATTCCCCAGGCGAAGACCCTGCCCGATCCAACGTTCTCGTTCGGCTACCAGAATGATGGATTCAAAAAATATACCTACGGTCAGTCAGACGATGCCCAATGGATGTTCTCGGCTTCCCAGACATTTCCCTTCCCTGGAAAGCTGGCACTGAAGGGAGACATCGCAGCGAGGGAATCAGAGAGCACATATGCAGGGTCTGAAGCAATCCGCCTGAAAACGATATCCCGTGTCAAAGAACTATATTTCGATTTATATACAGCCTACAAAAATATCGATCTGATCCACGAAAGGACATCACTCTTCAATCGTGTCGAAGATGCTGCACTCTCTCGTTACTCTACCGGCAAAGGTTCGCAGCAGGAAGTTCTCATGGCCCAGACCGAGAAATATATGCTTCTTGAAAAGGAAGAAATGCTCAGGCAGAAAATACAATCGCTTGAGGCGATGCTAAATTCTGTCATCGGAAGGTCCGTAGAAGCTCCTCTCGGCCGACCTGTGGAGACCAAACCGTCGTCGCTTGCTTACCAGCTGAGTGACCTTATAAAGATCGCATATGAGAGATCTCCAGAGATCGAGGCGAAGGATAAGATGATCGCGGCCGCAGAGGCAAAGGTCTCGCTCGCAAAAAAAGATTACATCCCGGACTTTACGATTACGGGCGGCTATTTTGCCCGAGGCAACGACTTCCAGGATATGTGGAGCCTCGGGGCCGCCATAAATATACCAATCTTCTACCGAACAAAGCAGCGCCATGCGGTAAATGAAGCAAACGCCTTGCTTGCGGAGGCCAGGAGCGAAAAGGAATCGACACGGCTTTTGATAGCGTCTGCTATCAAAGACAATTTCTCAATGCTCAAGGCTACGGACAAACTAATGTCGCTATACAGAGAAGGGCTTATTCCTAAGAGTAGACAAGATGTCGAGCTTTCACTTTCAGGATACGTGACGGGCACTGTGGACGCACTTACCGTTATCACAAGATTAAAGTCGGTCATCGATTTTGAAATTTCTTACTGGGGACAATTTGCAGAGCATGAAAAGGCCATCGCCCGGCTCGAAGCAATTGCGGGTTTATCAGGCATTACCACTGATAGCCAAGCAGGGGCCAAATGAATAAAAAAAATATTTTTATCATTGGACTCGGATTCATTCTGCTTGCAGTTGCCGCTTTTTGGGGAATAAATTATTATGCGCCTGCCAAAGATAAAACCGGTCCTGTACCGGCGCAGACGGCTTCCAGCGATGGCATCCAGCGACCAACGGCGGAATCCACACAGGAGCAAGAAGAAGCCCCGACTGTCGACATCCCTCCCGAAAAGCAGCAGCTTATCGGAGTTAAGACCGTTGTTGCCGAGGTCAAGCCCATGCGTAAGATCATCAGGACCGTCGGCCTCGTCGAATACGATGAACGCAGGCTCGCTACCGTGAATACCAAATTCGAGGGATGGATAGAAAAACTCCATGTCGATTATTCCGGCAAGTACGTTCGCAAAGGCGAACCTCTTGCAGAGATATACAGTCCAGAACTCCTCGCGACCCAGCAGGAATTCCTCAACCTCCTTAAATGGAAAAAAGAGAGCGCATTAGTAAAAAATCAGGATGTGGGCTCGATGCTCTCAAAAGATGCTCAATCGATAATCGAAGGGGCAAGGCAAAGATTGCGTTTGTGGGACATCAGCGATGCTCAGATTGATAAGATCGAACAGTCCGGAAAGCCAATACGCACCCTGACAATTTATAGCCCGGTCAGTGGCTATGTTGTGCAGAAAGCCGCCCTCAAAGGTATGCGTGTCACGCCTGGAGAGAAACTCTTCGATATCGCGGACCTTTCGACTGTATGGATATTGTCGGACATTTTCGAATACGAGCTTCCTCTCATCCGAGTGGGAGAAAAGGCCGCTATCAGCCTTAGCTATTTCCCCGGCAAGGAATTCAGCTCTAATATCGACTATGTCTATCCGACCATCGCGGGTGACACGCGGTCCGCAAAGGTTCGCTTCACCATTTCCAATCCCGGCAACAAGCTGAAGCCCCAGATGTATACCAACGTCGAAGTTAAGATCGACCTCGGAAATAAATTGGTAATTCCCGATGACGCGGTCCTCGATGCGGGAAAGCGGCAGGTGGTCTACGTCGACAAGGGTGAAGGTAATTTCGAGCCCCGCGAGGTGAGCATCGGTATGAAGGCGGACGGGATGGTCGAGATCACCAAGGGGCTGAAAGCAGGTGAGCGCGTCGCATCAGCAGCCAATTTCCTGATCGATTCGGAGGCAACGCTGAAAGGGATCATAAAATAATGATCGCCAAAATAATCGATTTCAGCGCCCGCAACAAGTTCGTCATATTTTTATTCGTCGCTTTCCTTATCATGTGGGGATTTTGGGCACTGAACAAGACCCCCCTCGACGCGATACCTGATCTGAGCGATGCCCAGGTTATCGTCTTTACCGAATGGCTCGGCAGGAGTCCGGATCTTGTGGAGGACCAGATCACCTATCCTATTTCATCCACACTTCTTGCCGCTCCTGAAGTGCGCGCCGTGCGGGGATTCTCTTTCCTGGGGAGTTCTTTTATCTATGTCATATTCAAAGATGGTACTGACATTTACTGGGCACGCAGCCGCGTGCTGGAATACCTCCAGGCGGTAAAGAACAAGATACCCTCTGACGTCAATCCGGTGCTCGGCCCTGATGCAACGAGCGTGGGATGGGGTTTTTCCTATGCCGTCGTCGATGAGACCGGCGGACACAATCTGGCGGAACTGCGCTCCATTCAGGACTACAATGTAAAGCTCGCACTCGAAAGTGTACAAGGCGTGTCGCAGGTCGCCAGCATCGGAGGTTTTGTAAAGCAATACCAGATCACAATCGACCCGAACAAGCTCCTTGCCTATAACATGCCGCTGCCGAAAGTGCTTGAAGCTGTGAAGAGGAGCAATCAGGATGTGGAGGGAAGAGTGCTCGAATTCTCCGGCACCGAGTATATGGTGAGAGGCAGGGGATACATAAAAAACCTGGGCGATATCGAAAACATCTCAGTAGGATCGAACAAGTCGGGAACACCCGTCTATGTCAGGGACATCGCCCGCGTTCAGCTCGGGCCGGAAATTCGGAGAGGTATTGCTGAGCTTGACGGCAAAGGCGAAGTGGCTGGGGGCATCGTCGTCGTGAGGTTCGGGCAGAATGTGCTGGATGTCATCGAACGCGTAAAGCAGAAACTTAAGAATGATATCGAGCCAAGCCTGCCAAAAGGGGTAAAGATTGTTGTCACTTATGACCGGACGGACCTCATTCATAATTCGATCTCTACCCTTAAAGAAGAGATAATCAAACTCTCGCTGGCCGTGAGCGCGGTCTGCATCATATTCCTGTTTCATTTGCCGAGTGCCCTCGTCGTTATCCTCACCCTCCCGGTGGCGATCATAATATCGTTCATCTGCATGTATTATCTTGGGGTTACTTCGAATATCATGAGCCTGAGCGGCATTGCTATCGCCATCGGAGCGATGGTGGACGCATCGATCATAATGGTCGAAAATGCACACAAGAAAATGGAGCAATGGGAGTGCCATCAGGAACTATATTGCAGCAGGATAGACGTGATAATCGATGCAGCCAAGGAAGTAGGGCCATCGCTCTTCTTTTCGCTTCTGGTCATTACGGTCGGGTTTCTTCCGGTCTTCACGCTTCAGGAGCAAGCCGGCAGGCTCTTCAAACCTCTCGCATATACCAAGACCTTTGCCATGCTCTTTTCATCATTCCTAGCGATCACACTGACACCTGTGCTCATGTCTCTTTTCATCAGGCAGAGTGCGCTAAGCAAGGTGCCCGTCATCAAGTATCTTTTCACTATTTATCCTGAAGATAGGCACCCGGTAAGCCGCATTCTGCGCAAGCTGTATGAGCCGGTCGCTCGCGTCGCCCTCAGTCACAAAAAAACAGTGATCATCATTGCCGTTATCATCATGGTTGGTACCGCTTATCCATTCCTGAAGCTTGGGTCTGAATTCATGCCGCCGCTTTATGAGGGTTCGCTTTTCTACATGCCCGTAACCGTTCCGGGGGCGTCTATATCGGAAGTCTCAAAACTTCTCCGGCTCCAGGACCGGATATTAAAGCGCATACCGGAAGTGTCGCAGGTATTTGGTAAGGCCGGTCGGGCCGATACAGCCACAGATCCGGCCCCGCTGGAGATGTTCGAGACCGTTGTCAACCTTAAGCCGGAAGCCCAATGGAGACCGGGTATGACCGTGGAGAAACTAAAATTTGAAATGAACGACGCCCTCACTATTCCTGGCGTGGCTAATTCGTTCACGATGCCGATTAAAGCACGCATTGATATGCTCTCTACAGGCATAAGAACTCCGGTAGGCATCAAGATCCTGGGACCTGACCTTAACGAAATTGAGAATATCGGCGTTGAGGTTGAAAAGCGCATGCAGGCCATCCCCGGCACGAGAAGCGCCTACGCCGAGCGTGTTACAACTGGATATTTTTTCGATATAAATGTAAACAGGGAAGCAGCTGGCCGTTACGGCCTCACTGTGAAAGATGTGCAGGAGATTATCCAGTCCGCAATAGGCGGCATGAACCTCACCACTACCGTCGAAGGAAGAGAGCGTTATCCGGTAAACGTGCGCTATTTCAGAGACATGAGGAGCGACCCCGAAGACATCAAGAGGATCCTCGTCCCCGTCACGGAAGGACCCTCGCCTGCAGCAGCTCCGGGAATGCCTGCTCAGTCTAGGATTACCCAGGTCCCTCTCGGTGAACTTGCGGACATCAAAATAGTTAAAGGCCCTACGGCCATTAAGAGCGAAGAGGGATTGCTCACCTCATACGTCTATATCGATTTCTCGGGAAGGGATATCGGCGGATATGTCGAGGAGGCGAAAAAGAAGCTCTCTTCACTCCGAATTCCGTCGGGCTACAGGCTCCAGTGGAGCGGTGAATACGAATACCTGGTGCAAACGCATGAACGGCTGAAGATCGTAATCCCGTTCACCTTGTTCGTCATCTTCATCCTCATCTATTTCAATACAAAGTCCTTTACGAAAACGGCGATAGTTTTTCTTGCCGTNNGGTGTAATAGCACTAGCCGGCCTCGATGCAGAAACCGGCGTCGTAATGCTCCTTTATCTTGAACTGGCATATGAAAGATGGAAGAGTGAAGGCAAACTCATAAATATGGATGCCCTGAAAGATGCTGTCATGGATGGCGCTGTCAAAAGAATCAGGCCGAAGATCATGACAGTTGCCGTAATCCTTGCAGGTCTGATACCGATAATGTTCAGCCACGGCACAGGATCCGACGTAATGAAGAGGATCGCCGCTCCAATGGTCGGAGGCGTTGTCACATCCACGATCCTTGAACTCATCATTTACCCAGTTATCTACATTCTCTGGAAGGGAAGGGAAGTGAAGAAAGTCGAGGCTGGGCGAGCATATGGTATAGAAAATAATTGACATTCTCCCCGCCTGAAATGCGATGCTTTACTTCGTTTGTGTGTAGGCGTTCGTATTATAAGGACATCGGTGCATCCTTCCATAAGGATTATTCAATGATAATGCTGATTTAGTGTATCCTTAGATATGACCTTTGCATTGAACAGAATTCGCTGCGCATAAATATGTTCATTATCGACAATGACCTCTTCATCCGACTCGGATGTTTCCTTGCCGTTTTTGCTGTCATGAGCATATGGGAGATGGCAGCACCGCGACGCCATCTCAAATCTCCCAAACGATTGAGATGGTTCCACAACCTTTCCTTGACGGCCCTCAATTCGATAGCCGTAAAGTTGGTCTTCCCTGCCGCTGCCGTCGGCACGGCGTTTGTTGGCGAACTGAACGCGTGGGGACTTTTCAATACGCTTCGAGTGCCTAACCTGCTGGCAGGAATGCTGTCCCTTGTCCTTCTCGACCTGACTATATACACGCAGCATTTTCTATTCCATAAAGTGCCGCCGTTCTGGCGTGTTCACAGGATGCACCACACTGACCTCGATATAGATGTTACAACAGGAGCGCGGTTTCACACTATCGAAATAGTCGTATCTATGGTTATCAAGATTTCTATGGTAATCATCCTGGGCTCACCTGCCTGGTCGGTACTGTTCTTTGAAATCCTGCTTAACGCCACTTCGATGTTCAATCACAGCAATATCCGCATTCATATCGCTGTCGACGGATTTCTGAGAAAAATGGTAGTGACCCCGGACATGCACCGCGTGCATCATTCAGTTATTATCGAGGAAACGAACAGCAATTTCGGGTTCAACTTTCCATGGTGGGACAGGCTCTTCAAGACATATCGTGATCAGCCTTCACAAGGACATGATGCAATGGTTATCGGGCTGGCTAATTTCAGGGACCCCAAATACCTCACATTGCCTTGGATGCTCGCAGTACCTTTTTTGAGAAATGTCAGGTAATGCTTTCTCTTTAAGACCCACGGCTGAACTTACAAATTTGAATTTTAAATCATTTTTCCAATGTCTCCTGATCAATACCAGGGCCTATTTGTTACGGCATGTCTTCAGTGCTTATGGAAAAGATAATGGGAGTGAAGATGGCTGTGGGCCTGACCGTCATGGTAATGGATATGTTCATGGATCAGGTTGAC
>PMYY01000136.1:0-9764 GCA_003170655.1 Nitrospiraceae bacterium | reverse complement strand
ACATCCGGATTCATAGTGAGCACAGATCCGAGCGCGACCCGTTTTTTTTCACCGCCTGAGATCATATAGGTCGGCCGGTCCTTCAGGTTCTCGATCTTGAGCATCTGGAGGATTTCGACAGACCTGTCCATGGCCTCTTCACGAGATAATCCGATTTGCAGAGGTCCGAAAAGCAGCTCGTCGATGACGGTAGGACAAAAGAGCTGGATGTCCGAGTCCTGAAATACGTAGCCGATCTTCTGGCGGAAGAAACGAAGAAAGTTCTTCTCTTTAAGCGCACTTTCGGTGACGGCTGTATCATGAAAATAGTAGTCTCCCTTCGATGGGAATAACAATCCTGCAATGATCTGAAGGAGCGTGGACTTCCCGCTGCCATTGGAGCCGATAACGGCAACCTTCTCGCCCCTGCCTATTGCAAGGCCGACATCGGCGAGAGCAGAAAATTTTTGGTAATAAGAGTAATGAATGTTATTAAGTTTGATCATAAAACAAGGCACCCTACTGTAGCCGCAAATAGAACCAATCCGATCTCCCAATCCATGCAGGTCAGCTTCCGGTGATAATAAAGCCNNAACCAATCCGATCTCCCAATCCCTGCACGTCAGATCCCGGTGGTAATAAAGCCTGATGTCTCCGGAAAATCCCCTGGCATTCATAGCCTTGAAGACTTCTTCGCACTCTAGTTGTGTCTTCTTGAATACAAAGGCTATTCTGCCCGCAATCCACTCCCGAGCCTCTTTCCTGCCGTTGCTGCCAGCTAATCTGGCCTTCTTTGCGAGATACATATCGGAGACAATGTGAGCAAAGGTGAAAATGTATTTATAAGTCATGGAGATGATGATAAGGAACGTGTCGGGCACCCTGAAAACCTTCAATGCCTTGACGATATCGGTAAAAGGAGTGGTATAAAGAATAAGGAATGAGACCGAGACCGAGTTCAGCACCCTGAGCGTCAGCAAAGAGACTAATGATATCCCGTTGTCTGTAATTCCGATGACTTGCGGAATGTGATAAATCCAGAAATCGTGCGTGCGCGACAAGATGATCACAGGCAGCATAACATTCCCCGGCACAAAGATATTAAATGCCGACGGGAAAGAAATCAGGAAACCGAAGACGAACCCGAGCATCAGCACCTTTTTATAAAAGGCCATCAGGTTCAAACGGCAGAGCGTGGCAAGCGTGAATATAAAAATAAAGATCACTGCCTCAGGAAGTACCGTCCTTTTCAGGCTTATCACGACAATAAGCATCATCCAGAACACGATCTTTATCCGGGCGTCCAGATCATGAAGGAAACTCCTCCGTGATGACAATTCCCACTGGGCATAACCTTCAGTAAAGAGGTCTGCAAAACTCCTGATCCCCTTATCAAGATAAGAGATGTCTGCCCTTCCCCCTCCCCGCATATGGGCAGGATTAGATGAAGACAACAGGAATGATGGAATCTTACTTTTCATGGCTGGAGAGCATCCTTGTAATGCAATAGATCACTAAAACAACGACAACAATGCCGATCAGTGCAGAGAGCATATACCAGGCAGCCTGAACGCCTGATGAGCCCCCTTCTCCCCCGAAATTATAATCAGGTACCGGCGCCTTCCATATATTGGCAATTTTCTTCATACTTTCCGGGACATATCCCAACATCTTCGCAATCGTCTCTGCCCCCCATTCACCCCAAGCCTCATCAGATCCTGCTATCTTCGGCAGATAGATACCAAGCGGTGTCAATAGCGCCATACCGATCAACCCTATCCATAGCTTCTTCTGAAATGCTGTCATATCAGGCCTCGTGCAGCGATTTATTGCATGTCCCGAGCTGTGAATAGGCAAGTTCGGGTTCGTTACTGATAAAATATTTCTGTATCATGGCCGTCAACATGCCTTCGATAACGGCGAACAAAGCCAGCTGCTCCATTGCCATAGCAGGTACAGCTATCGATAAAGGATGTGGCGCATATAATGGTGTTCCGTCGGGGATCGATGCGATCAAGGGCTGTATACCGAATTTGACTCCGATAATTATGCCGACGTCGTCTATTATCAGTGGATGGGAGGCAAATGCGGTTACTGTCGGCAACAGACAAAAAATAAGAATTAGGATTATTCTTCTCATCATTCGTCTCCCCGATAAGTAATAAAAAAGCCACTAAGGCTCTCATAGACCTTCTGGTCTTTTTGGCCTTCGTGGCTCAAATAATCTGTTTTTACGTTATCAGAGCTGTTTGCTTTTGTCAATATAAATTCGTAAAGATACCTGCACCTGACATGGGTAATTCCCTCGATTTCAGCTTTACGCGTAAATTAACAAGGCAGTGGTAAGTTTTATCTCGAAGATTGCCTCCGGTTACACATAAACCCTGGAGATAGTCCGAAGCCTCATTTTTGTCGTTTCCATCGAAATATCAGGCTGTTTACTTTTCTTTTTGCGTGCTGATAAAATTCATCACATTCAATTATTGGAGGTTTACCAGATGAATAATAAAAAGGTTGCTGCAAAGAAAAAGACCACTGCAAAGGGACCTGCCGCAAAAAAGATGACCGGAAGTAAAGTTGTCCCTAAAAAGAATACATCTAAAAAAATTGTCCTAAAGAAAGCAATAGCTAAGAAGGCCTCCATTTCAAAAACTGCTTTAGAGAAGAATGCCATAAAGAAAGCTGCTATTAAAAAAACGGTCTTAAAAAGAACTATAGTTAAAAAAGTGGTTTCAAAGAAAATTACTTTTAAAAAAGCGTTGCCCANNACCCAAGAAAACCTCCGAAAAGAAGCAAGTGCCAGCAAAGTCTTCTTCAAAAAAAGTTGCGTCAACGAAGGCTGCCTCGATTAAGATGCGCATAAAGAAACAGCCTGCCGCTAAAGACGTTTTAAAGAAATACGCACGCAAGAAAGCTTCACCTATGAAGGCAGTTATGAGAAAAGCTCCATTGAAAAAGCTCGTAGCGTCAAAGCCGCGTGTCATGAAAAAAGTCCCCACAGTAAAGAGTGCGCCAAAGAAAGTAGCTGCTAAAAAAAGCGTAATAGTTAAGAAGGTCACCTCGATAAAGCCGCCCGTTGGGATATTAACACCAGCGCCGAAACCGGCACCCCAAAAAGCCTCCGCAAAGAAACCATCTACTGCAAAAGCGTCAAAGCGCCCTGTAACCAGCAGATTTTCTGCACCGGCAGCAATTGTAGGAATCGGCGTACCGGCAAAGATCGTCACGCCTCTGGTGCCATTCCGCAACAATATTGAGCCGGAGAAATATATCGGCAGCCATAAAATTTTAAAGAGTGATCCCCTCAAGGATGTGATAGCTAAGTTCTCTCGCGTTAAAGGGCCCGCAATAAAAAGCTCAGATCAGAGTATTGCCACGGTGACAGGTGAGTCATCACGAATCAGTGGAGTTTCCAATTTGCCTTTTATGAAGAAACCCGGGCGTATCTGATTAATGTTTTTTCAGCAGCTCATCAATGGCCTCACCCTGGGAAGCGTTTATGCAATAATCGCCCTCGGATATACGATGGTATACGGGATCTTGGAGCTTATCAACTTTGCACACGGCGAAATCTACATGCTGGGCGCGTATCTGGGGATAATATTGTTAGCCTTTTTCACCGCATCGGGGCTTACAGAACAGAGCCTCCTTCTGTCACTCATACTGACCTCAGTCCTCTCAGCTTTGTTCTGTGCCATGTACGGCTTTACCATGGAGAAGGTCGCGTATAGGCCTTTGCGGAACGCGCCCCGCCTGAGTCCTCTCATCAGCGCCATCGGCGTATCCATTTTTCTTCAGAATTATGTGATGCTTACCCAGGGGGCCACAGATAAGGTATTCCCCCTTCAGCTGGGCGAAACAGTTATCACTTTTCAGGACGTCAGGATGACGGTGACCCAGGTGTCAATCATAGCCGTGTCTGCCTTGATGATGCTAACCCTGCGCCTTTTCATATCGCGGACTCGTATAGGGAAGGCAATGAGGGCGACATCACAGGACAAGATAATGGCGGCCCTGGTCGGCATAGATGTAGACACAATTATCTCAGTTACCTTTGTAATAGGAGCTGTCCTTGCCGCCGTTGCCGGTGTAATGGTCGCAGTTTACTACGGCCTCGTCAATTACACCATAGGCTATATCGCAGGAATAAAAGCATTCACGGCAGCAGTGCTGGGAGGCATCGGCAGTATCAGAGGAGCAATGCTTGGAGGGATTGTTCTCGGTCTCATGGAAAGCATGGGCGCCGCGTATGTTTCGACCGAATATAAGGATGCTTTCGCCTTTGTTATCCTTATCGTCATTCTTTTGATAAAACCTTCCGGCATCTTCGGAACGGACCTCCCGGACAAGGTCTGAAGCTCGTGAGACTCTCTCCGTTTCTAAGAAAGCCCATATCAAGAATTATCTTCGCAGCTCTTTGGGGTGCGATTATGCTTCTGCCCTTCAAAGGCCTGGAATCCGCACTCATCCTTTTTGCAGGCCTTGCGCTCGGCTTAACGGCAATTTTTCTTATAGGTAAATTGAGGATACCGACAGCCGCCTGGAACACAATTCCGTCTGCCGCAAGCCGGTATAAAACCCCTTTGATAATCTCCCTGGCTACATTATTTACCGTCTGCCCTCTAATGGTAAACAATTATTACACCGATGTGCTCATCATGGCCGGCATATATGCCATACTTGCGATAGGTCTGAATGTTATTGTCGGATTCACAGGTCTTCTAAATCTCGGATTCGCAGCATTTTACGCTTGCGGCGCTTACACCTATGCACTGCTGAATACCAAGCTGGGACTCGGCTTCTGGGTCTGCCTGCCGATTTCTGCACTCTTTACATCATGCGTAGGTTTTCTGCTTGCGGTGCCTGCAATGAGGCTACGGGGTGATTATCTCGCCATCGTTACGCTCGGATTCGGCGAGATCATGCACCTCATTCTGAACAACTGGGACAGCCTTACCCATGGTCCAAACGGTATAACAGGCATAGCACCTCCCATGATAGCAGATACTTCATTGAGTGACCTCCGTTACTTCTACTATCTGGTGCTGATTATCCTGCTGCTATCACTGATGGTAATCAGGCGCGTCGAGCTGTCACGCTTCGGCAGGGCATGGAAGGCCATTAAAGAAAACGAGATCGCAGCTTCCTCTGTCGGAATCAACACCATGAAATACAAACTTTTCGCCTTTGCCTTCGGATCCTTCTGGGCCGGCATTGCAGGCATACTCTTTGCCGCCAAAATGCAGTTCGTCTCGCCTGAGAGTTTCACCTTCATCGAATCGGTCCTGATACTGAGCATGGTAATCCTTGGCGGACTAGGCAATACTTATGGCGCTGTGCTGGGTGCCTTTCTTCTCGTATTGCTGCCAGAAGTGCTGCGCGAAGTCCAGTTATACAGGATGTTGGTCCTCGGAATCGGCCTCGTACTGCTTATGAGGTTCAGGCCCCAGGGACTTTTGGGAATAAGATAGAGTGTACATTCTTGTTACAAAAGAGGTAAGCAAGCAATTCGGCGGTATCAAGGCTGTCGAAGGGGTAAGCTTCAAAATAAGCAACAATTCGATCGCCAGCATTATTGGTCCTAATGGAGCTGGAAAGACAACACTCTTCAACTGCCTTACCGGAATTACCAAGCCGTCCACAGGTCAAATATACTTTAGGGAAAGGGACATCTCTGGGCTTCCGCCCCACAAAGTAGCCCACCTTGGCATAGCCCGAACATTCCAGAACATCAGGCTTTTCTCGGATATGACTGTGATCGAAAATGTAATGATCGCCCAGCATACCAGGATACGTTACGGCCTGCTCGGCGCAGTCCTGCGCGACAGGCAGTTCAAAATACGCGAAGCAGCGATAAGAGAAAAAGCTTACGAATTCTTGGCGCTGGCCGGACTCGAAGATCATGCAGATACTTACGCAGGGGAATTGCCCTACGGTAGCCAGAGGAGACTCGAAATTGCCAGGGCTCTTGCGACCGAACCCGAAATCCTCCTGCTGGATGAACCGACTGCCGGTATGAATCCATCAGAAACCAGAGACGTGATGTCCATGATCAAGACGATCCAGCTGCTCGGCAAGACAATAATTCTCATCGAGCATGACATGCGCCTGGTCATGGGTATCTCGGACTGGATCGTCGTCCTGGACCACGGAGTCAAAATCGCTGAAGGGACCCCGGATGCGGTGAAAAACGACACTCTTGTAATTGAAGCATATCTTGGAAAGGAGACTACCCACTGAATGCTTACACTGCGTTCTTTGCAAACATCATACGGACCGATCAAAGCATTGAGAGGCATCGATATTGAGGTCAGCAGTGGAGAAATCGTCTGTCTATTGGGAAGCAACGGCGCGGGAAAGACCACAACTTTAATGACGGTTTCCGGCATACTGCGTCCCGACAAGGGCGACATCATCTTCGAGGGTGAGTCATTGACAGCAATGCCACCCAGCGAAATCGTACGCAAAGGCATATGTCATGTCCCGGAGGGAAGGAGAATATTCCCAAAGCTAACGGTACATGACAACCTTGAAATGGGCGCATATAGCGCTCCAAGCAGTGACCTGAACAGAAATTTCGAAAAAGTCTTTGCTATTTTTCCGATCCTCAAGGAGAGGGCGCGCCAGATGGGCGGTACCCTGAGCGGAGGCGAACAGCAAATGCTCGCCATCGGCAGGTCGCTTATGTCGAACCCCAGGATGCTCCTTCTGGATGAGCCATCTCTGGGGCTGGCACCTATCATGGTCAGCAGGATATTCAAGATAATTCAGGACATAAACAGGGAGGGAATAACGGTCCTTTTGGTAGAGCAGAATGCCCGTGCTGCACTGCAGCTCTCTCACAGGGGGTATGTGCTCGAAACCGGTACGATACAACTCAGCGGTACCGGCGAGGAACTGCTCGGCAACGAGGATGTCAAAAAGGCTTATTTGGGAGTTTAATATTCATATTTGCTGATATGTGTTTACTTTTGCTTCCGAAGAAATGATATCATATTTTTGATGAAAGTACGAGCACATCTGTTTATATCAGGCAAGGTCCAAGGAGTCGGCTACCGGATTTTCATGAGCGAGGTCGCCCTCACCCACGATTTGACTGGCTGGGTAATGAATGTTCCGGATACGCGACTCGAAGCGGTATTTGAAGGAAATAAAAAGGCTATCAAGACAGCGATTAAAAAATGCGCTGAAGGGATACCTTCCGCCGTTGTAACCAGTGTCGATGTCATTTGGGAAGAGAACCCCGAGAACTTCACCGCCTTCATGATCAGATATTAATTAATTCAGTTGCCATTTGACTTCCCCCCCTTCTATCCTTTTAAAATAATACTTAATGATCAAAGAGTTTGAATCCAGAATCATCTCCGGAATGCCGCTTACCAAGGAAGAGGCCAGCCGCCTGGCGGCCAATGGCCCCGAAACCTTGCATAAACTTTTCTCGGCAGCGGAAAATATCCGTAAATTTTTCATCGGTAATGACATAGAATTCTGTGCGATAGTAAACGCAAAATCAGGTGGCTGTTCTGAAGATTGCGCCTACTGCGCACAATCTTCGAAAAGCAGATCTGGGGTAAAAATCTACCCTTTTATAGGCAAAGATGCCGTGATGAGTCAGGCGCTTGAGGCCCGGAGAGGCGGTGTGCGCAGGTTCAGCATCGTTACAAGCGGCAAAAAACCCGGCAAGAAGGACCTGAAAGCCGTAGCCAAATCGCTCGAAGAAATAAAGAAGGCCGGACTGGGAGTATGTGCGTCGTTGGGTTTACTCAACATCGATGAGCTTTCCTACTTACGCGACCATGGGCTCGAAAGATATCATAATAACCTGGAAGCCTCGGAACATTTCTTCCCTTCGATCTGCTCGACACACGGTTACCGGGAAAAGATCCGGACCATTGAGTCGGCCCTTTCAATTGGTCTATCCGTATGCTCGGGCGGCATCTTCGGTATGGGTGAATCCTGGCGGGACCGCATAGACCTAGCCTTTACCCTTCGGGACCTGGATGTCGATTCTGCGCCCATTAATTTCCTTACCCCCATTAAAGGGACCCGACTAGACCATCTCCAACCGCTTTTGCCTGACGAGGCCCTTAAAGTCATCAGTATATTTCGATTTATCCTGCCGAAAAAAGAGATCAGGGTATGCGGAGGGAGGATACAGACTCTGGGTGACCGTCACCCGATGATTTTCCGTGCCGGGGCCGACTCTGTTATGACCGGAAATTATCTGGTTACTACCGGCCGGACATGCCAAGATGATCTTAAGATGCTGATAACCGAGGGTCTGCAGATACGCAACGGGTAATCTCCTGGCAGATCCTTTCTATTTTTTATGATTAACCTTATTCTTTTGTTTTTCCCAATGTGCGCCTGCTCACTAAACCTTATTGATTTTCAGCCGATAATAATATAAGAGCGGGTGAGATGAAATGAACATCAGGGACATTATAAACGCCTTAAGAGAATCGCCATACTGGGAGGCGCTTTCAGCAACAGAGAGGATAGCGCTTGTGCTTCATAACGCCAATATGCTTGATAGCCGTAAAATGAGCAATATCCTGCAATGCATAACATCATTTTGTGAGCACTGTCACATTAATAAAATACCTTAAGCATTACACTATATCATATAGACTGCAAGAAGGGGGTACGCGAAATGATAATACTTAAGTTGCTGATAGCAGTTTGGATAGCATTTGCATTCATCGCTGTTGCTAATGATGGCGGGTACAAAATCAGGTCCATAGAATCCGGCGCACAGAAGGTTGTTAGCAAGACGATCAACATAGTTGCCGACAAGGCAGACAGCATTAAAGAGCAGGCCGATTCAGCAAAAGACAAGGTCAAAAGAATTGCAGGAGTAAAGGATGAAGTAGCTCAAGCTGACGCCGTGACGCCTTCAGGGAAAAAGACCAAGATAAGATAGTTCCTGCCAAACTGCATCGCCTTGTTTAATTAAATCCCTTAACCGGGATTATTTTGTCTTCTGGATCCGCGTTGAGATAATTAAAGTCCCTTGTTCAGAAAACCCTTTACAAGCTCATCGGTAAATCGCTGCTCCAAATCGATATCAGGTCGGAAAAACCTCTTTTTTTCATGCAATATTGCGTTTATCCCAGGCACATCAAGCCCCTTGTCAGGAAGACCCGCTTCAGGATTTGACGTAAATATAAAAAGTGTCTCCCGTCCTGTCACAACCCTCCAGCGATGCCCTTCCTTGTCCTCGAGCTCCAGGATTACCTGAGCATGATAAAGATTCTGTATCAGATTCGCGTGATCGGCAAGGAATTCATTCCGGTCAAGATTCCGCGACTCATAAAGCCGATGCCAGCGGGGATGATAAAATCTCAGGGTACCCATAGTATCCGGATGGGTGCCCTGTGAAGGGACGACTTCAAAGTCAAACTGAACAAGGTCGATGTAAGCCTTGTTACCCCTAGACGGGGGATAGTACTCGAGCCAAATGATTTTGTTCTCGGGCACTCCGGAAAGATAATCGGCATATATCTGAGAGGCTATTCTGTCGCTGACATTGCTGATAGATAACGCGGCGTTATCGTTGCGCTCGGTAAGCAATACACATTGCATCCCATTGTCATATTCAATAATCTCAAGATCACAGAAGAATGCCGCTTCTTTCGAAGCGAGACGGCCAATCTTATAGTGAAAAGAGCCGCTATATAGTACTTTCACCTATTCCTGCCTCTTGCACATTCTGAATAATTTTATCATAACCTTTTTAATTGTACCATAATTGTTTCGACATCGCTTGTCAAAAGGTTCATTTT
>PMYY01000166.1:48620-48832 GCA_003170655.1 Nitrospiraceae bacterium | reverse complement strand
GAAAAACATTTAACAAAGAGTGATGGGACCACTTCTGCTCAAAACGAATCTGTAATCAAGCAAAATGAGCATCCCAGCACTGTCGGAAAATCAGCAGAACAAGAGGAATCGGCAAAACAAAATAATAGCAAAGAACAAACAATGAAGGCACAGGCAGCAGAGATTACAACTGATCTTAGGGACATCCATTTTGATTTTGATCAATATAGCAT